>JAEHDT010000277.1 GCA_016880225.1 Gemmatimonadota bacterium
GGCCGCATCGACGGCGGTGCGGACGACTCCGGCATCGGGGGATCCAGCGCCTCGTCGGCGTCGCCAACCGCGACAGGCTCGACCGCGGGGGTCGCATCCCGCAGCTTCACGGTATATGCGCCGTCGTCCTCCTTCGCGAGGTCGATCAGCTCCCGGTCGTGCGCCTGGCGCAACAGCTTCTGCACCTGCGCCGGCTCGACCGGCTCCTCGTCGCCCTTGATCTCGGCCATGGCCTGTCCCAGCTCCTGCGCGCTCACTGGGCGGGACTCACCCCCCAAGCGCCCGATGGCCTGTTTGATCAGGCCGAACGCGCCGTCAAGTGAGAAGGCGCTACGCCGCTGCTCGGGTTCGGGGCTCGGGGCTTCGGCCAGCTCCTCGGCCGGCGTGGGCTCCGGGCGCTCCCGGCCCTCCCGCCCCTCCCGGCCCCTGCCTCCGCGACCGCGTCCGCCCCGACCCTCGCCGCGCTGGCGCTCCCGCGGCTGCGCCGGAGCGGCTACGCCCGCCGGCTGCGCGGCCGCGCCCGGCACTCCCGGGCCGAGACCGATCTCGTACTGGCCGTTGTCGAGCTTGGTGAGGTTGATGAGCCCTTTGTGAGCGGCCTCCAGGACGAACTTCGAGAAGCGGGAGAAGCCGACGTCCTTCTCGTCGAACGTGGGATCGATCTCCTGCATCACCTGCTTCAGGCGGTCGGAGCGCATCACGTCGTTGTGCGCCGTCATCTGCTTGACCGCCTCGATCACCAGCTCCCAGGGATCGTGCCGCTCGTAGGTGACGTCGCTTTCCTTGGTGAACCCGGCGAGCTCGTTATAGGAGTAGTATTCGTCGCAGTTCTGGATGAGCAGGTCGCTCGATGACTCGCGGATCCCCACCCCGATCACGTACTTGCCGTACTCCTTCAGCTTCAGCACCAGGGCGGAGAAGTCGGAATCCCCCGACAGCAGGATGAACGTCCCGATCTCGGGCCGCGTGAACACCAGCTCGAGCGCGTCGATCGCGAGGCGGATGTCGGTCGCGTTCTTCTTATTGGATCCGTAGGCGGGCGCGAAGATCAGGTCGATCGACGACTCCGCGAGCGGCACGACGTACTGCTGGTAGCGCCGCCAGTCGGCGTAGGCGCGCTGCACCGCGACCTTCCCCCGAATGATTTCGGACTGGAGCAGTCGTTTCAGCTCCGTCTGGAGGTCCGAGCGGATCGCCATCGTCACGTTGTCGAAGTCGATCAGCAGCGCCGCATTGGGCGCGTGGGCGGGCGGTTCGTGGTGAACGGGTCGGGGCAAGTGTGCTTGCGGCTGCGGTGTCATGTGGTTGCGCTCAATTCCAGGCCGACGACCTGCGCGAGCTCCCGTCGCTTCACCTTGCCGCTCCCGGTCAGCGGCAGGGCGTCGAAGAAGCGCACCAGGTCGGGCACTTTGTGGTCGGCGACGGCGTCACGGAGAAAGTCCTTGAGCTCGTCGCCCGTCACGATGGAACCCTCCGTGGGCACGACACAGGCGCAGCTCAGCTCCCCGAGCGTTTCGTTGGGGATGCCGACGACGCAGGCGTCGCTCACGGCAGGGTGCGTCCGGAGGAGATCCTCCAGCTCGCGTGGATAGATCTTGTAGCCGCCGCGCATGATGACCTCGGCGCGGCGACCCAGGATCCTGATGTAACCGTCTTCCTCCACCACGGCGAGATCGCCGGTCAGAAGGAATCCCTCGGCGGTCAACGACCGCGACGTTTCACCGGGCATCCGGTAGTAGCCCAGCATGACGTTCGGTCCCTTCACCGCCAGCTCGCCCACCGCCTCGGGCCCGGGGCGGACGCCGCTCAGGACGTCAACGACCTGCACCGACACGCCCGGGATGGGCCGGCCGACCGTGTTCGCCCGGCGCTCGGGATCATCCTCGAAGCGGGTCAGCGTCACCGTCGGCCCCGTTTCCGTGAGCCCGTACGCGATCTGGACGTCGCACCATTTCCGGATGCGGCGCGCCAGGTCGGGGGATACCGGGCTGCCCGCGACCAGCCCCGAGCGGCAGCTGGGCGGCGACTCCTCGAACGAGGGATGGCGCATGAGGAGCTGGAACATGGTCGGCACGCCGTGTACGACCGTCACGCGCTCGCGCCGCATGAGCTCCAGCGCCGGGCCGGCGTCGAAGCGCTCCTGCAGCACGAGGGTCGCGCCCGCCGTGAGCGTGACGGCGACCACGTGCATCCCGAATACGGTGAACAACGGGACGGCCCCAAGCACCCGGTCGTCCCCGCTGTGTCGTAGCGCCTCAGCCGTGGCGCGCGCCGCGAACGTGACGTTGCCGTGCGACAGCGTCACTCCCTTCGGCTTCCCCATGGTGCCCGACGTGTAGAGAATCGCCAACGGCTGCGTTGCCGGATCGCCGGGCGCGATCGCCCCCGGCAGCGCCGGCTGCTTCGACACCAAGTCCGCGTAGCGATACATCCGGTCGTCGAGCCAGTGGTCGCTCGAGCCCACGAGGATCAGCCCCCGCAGGTCCGGCAGGTCGGGCAGGACTTCGTCGTACAACTCGACGAAATCGGCGCTGTCGGACGCCTCCGCCACCACAGCGGCCCGCACGGCCGCATGCCGCAGCTGGTACTTGAGCTCGTGGATAGTGAGGGAGGGGTCGAGGGGCACCAGCGTCACGCCGCGATGCGCCGCGGCGATGAGTGTCACCACCCACTCCGGCCAGTTCGGCAGGTCCACCGCCAGCCGATCACCCGGCTGGACGCCGAGGCCGGCCAGCGCCTCGGACAGCGCCACCGCTTCCCGTTCCACCTGCGCGTAGGTCATGCGGCGCGACCCGAATACCAGGAACTCCCGGTCAGGATGCTCCCGCGCGGCTCGCGCGAAGAGCGCCGCCAGATGACCTGTCACCACGTCTGCCACGTCCCTCACAACGTTGTGAACCTTTGAAAATAAACAACTTGCGCGATAAGTCTACTCCCCCACCACCTTGATCACGACGCGCTTCTTGCGCTGGCCGTCCCACTCCCCGTAGAACACCCGCTGCCACGGGCCCAAATCGAGCTTCGAGCCCGTGACCGGCACGATCACCTCGTGGCCGATCGTGAGGCTCCGCAGGTGGGCGGCGGCGTTGTCCTCCCCGGTTTCGTTGTGGCGGTAGCGCTTGGGATCCCAAGGGGCCACGGTCGTCTCGAGCCACTTGAGGATGTCTGCCCAGAGCCCCGATTCGTGATCGTTCACGAACACCGAGGCGGTGATGTGCATGGCGCTCACCAGCGCGAACCCCTCGGCAACGGCGCTCCGCTCCACCTGTTCGGCAACCTGGTCGGTGATGTCGATGATCTCCTGACGCTGCTTCGTGTTGAACCAGAGGTAGTGTGTGTGAGCGTTCATCCACCCTCTCCCGTGTGTGTCGAATTGTCGCACCCGGTGCAGTTCCCTAGATTGGTGCCACAATATGTCGCTTCCGTTCCGGCAGCGGATCTTCTTGATCCTGGTCGCCTTGACCGCCATACCCGCCGCCCTGGCCGTCATCGGCTGGGCGCTCGCGGTACGGACGACAGGTCCATCGCCCGGCGCGCGCGTGGCGCTCGAGGAGACGGCGGCCTCGGCGCGCCAGATGGTGGAGCGGCTGGACACGATGCACCTGGGCACGCGCGAGCGGGCGGCGCTGCGGGCGCACCTCGAGCAACTGTCGAACTCGGTCACTCAGGCGCGGCGGGCCGAAACGTACCTGCGTTATTACGCCGGCGGGTTCGCGGCGGTGGTGATCGTGTTCGGCGGGGTCGTCGTGATCGCCGCCGTGCGGCTGGCGGGCCACCTGTCGCGCCAGCTGTCGCGGCCGATCGATGAGCTCGTCGGCTGGACGCGGCTGATCCGGCGCCGCATGCCCCTACCGGCCGGGTTGCCGACCCGCGGGGCACCGGAGTTCGAGGCGCTGCGCCAAGCGCTGCGCGAGCTCGCCACGGCGCTGGACGCGGCCCGCGAGCGCGAGCTCGAGGCGGAGCGGCTGCGGGCGTTCCGGGAGGTGGCCCGGCGCGTGGCGCACGAGGTCAAGAACCCCCTCACGGCGATGCGGATCGCACTGGATCAACTGCGGCGGTCGGGCGGTCAGGCGGACGCGCGCATCGGGGTCGCCGTGGACGTGATGGCCTCGGAAACGGCGCGGCTCGAGCGGCTCGCCAAGGAATTCTCCGACTTCGGCCGCCTCCCGGAGGGTCCGAAGAGCGAGGTGGACCTGGTGGACCTGCTGATGGACCTCGGCAAGAGCGCCGTGCCGGCGGAGGTCGAGGTGTCGGTCCATGCGAACGGCGGGTCGTGCCGGCTGCTCGGCTACTACGAGCCGCTGCGGCGGGCGTTCGCGAACCTGCTTCGCAACGCTGCGGAGGCGATGGGCGGGCGCGGGTCGATCGAGGTCAGCGTGGGCCGGGATGGCGCCGGGCTGGCCGTGACGATCGCCGATCACGGGCCGGGCATTCCCGAGGAGCTGCGCCAGCGCGTGTTCGACCCGTACTTCACGACCAAGCAGGACGGCACGGGCCTGGGGCTCGCGCTGGTGCGCCAGACCATCGAAGCCCACAGCGGGACGATCAGCGTGGCCGACACGCCGGGAGGCGGCGCCACGTTTTCCGTGGTGCTCTCCGCCGCATGAGCCCGCGCGTGCTGCTCGTCGACGACGAGGCGAACATCCGCAAGATGGTCGCGGCGCTGCTCGAATCCGAGGGATTCGAGACGGCGGAAGCGGCGAACGGCAGCGCGGGCCTCGCGGCCGTGGAGCGCGATCCGCCCGACGCGGTGCTGCTCGACCTGATGATGCCGGGCGGCCCCGACGGGCTCGCCACGCTGGAGCGGCTCAAGCGGCTCGCGCCCGACCTGCCGGTGGTGATGATGAGCGGCAAGGCGAATCTCGCCGACGCCGTGCGGGCCACAAAGCTCGGCGCCTTTCAGTTCCTCGAGAAGCCGCTCACGCCCGAGGGCGTGCTCACCACCCTCAGGGCCGCGCTCGAGCTGTCGCGCACGCTCGCCGAAAACCGGCGGCTGCACGAAGCCCTGGGACACGCCGATCCCCTCGTCGGGGTGAGCAAGGCGATGGAGGAGCTGCGGGCGCTGATCGCGCGCGTCGCGCCGACCGAGGTGCGGGTCCTGATCACCGGCGAGTCGGGCACCGGCAAGGAGCTCGTCGCCTCGGCCATCCA
>JAEHDT010000278.1 GCA_016880225.1 Gemmatimonadota bacterium
ACCGGCCTCGATCATCTTCAGGACCATCTCCGAGCGGAGGTCCTGCAGCTTGTCGACCGGTGGGACCGGGAAGTAGCCCTCTTTGTGGCGCGGGCGGTAGCCGAGGTTCGGCTTGCCGTTCTGGGCGCCCGAGTTCCAGATGCCCTCTTCGGAATCGATGTGGTAATAGCCCTCGTGCGCGTTCTGGTCGAAGCGCACCGAGTTGAAGATGTAGAACTCCGCCTCAGGCCCGTAGTACGCGGTCGTGGCGATCCCCGTCTTCACGAGGTACTGCTCGGCCTTCTGCGCCACGTAGCGCGGGTCGCGCGAGTAGCGCGCCCCGGTGATGGGGTCCGCCACGTCGCACGTCAGCGACAGCGTCGGCACCTCGAGGCACGGATCGACGAAGGCGCTCGCCGGATCCGGGAACAGCAGCATGTCGCTCTCGTTGATGGCCTGGAACCCGCGGATCGAGGATCCGTCGAACCCGATCCCCTCCTTGAAGAGATCTTCCGTGAGCTCCTTGAGCGGGATCGAGAAATGCTGCCACGTGCCCGGCAGGTCGGTGAACCTCAGGTCCACCACCTGCACGCCGGCGTCCTTCGCTTTCCGAACCACGTCGGCCGGCGAGGCTCCGGCCGCCGGTTTGGCGCCGGCGGCGCTCGTGGTTGGCTCCAACGTCGCGGTCATAAGGTCGGTCTCCTAGAGCGGTTGCTGTGACGGGGGTGCACAGACGATGCCATGAGCGACGACAGCCCGCCCTCTCGCGTGTGAGGCGCGGGCTCGGGATGAACGCTGAGTCTTGGTTACGCTCGGCATGCGGGAAGGTACCGGGGTCGTTGCGAAGTGTCAACCATTTCGTGTCGCAACCGCAACAGATGCCAGGTCGAGGTCGGCGTCTGTTGCTGTGTTTGGCTGGGGTGTCAATGCTGACGTGCAAAACCAGCACGGTTTTCCACACACCGAATCACTCGATCAGCGCCTCGACAAAGTGCCACAACTCCACAGCCGAAAATTCCCCGAAGCGCTCCGCAACCTCGCGCTCCGATACCTCCAGGAAAATCCAGCCGGTGGTACGGCGCTGGTCGCCGTTCACGAAATGCAGCCGCCCCCGCACCGCCCCAAGCTCAGGGTCGGACTGCACCTCCATGTATACGTCCCAACGCTCGTCCCCCCGCTTCAGCTCGCCCATGTGCTTGGCGCGGTCCTGTCCCGGGAAGGCGGCGGTCATATGGCGGTTACACTATGCGCTCCCGCGCAGAATCCTGCCAGTTAGATTCCTGCGCACCATGACATGTCATGCCTGCGGAACGGCCCTCGCCGCCAACGCGAAGTTCTGTCATAAGTGCGGCGCTGCCGTCGCCATCGCCCAAGCCGCCGGGTGGCGCGCCGGGCTGCCTTGGGGTGTGGCCGGCCTCGCACTGGGAGCGCTGGTGGCGGTCCTGGCGCTGCGCATTGGGGGGGGTGGGGGCGGGGGTGGGGGCGGGGACCGCGCGGCGGGGCCCGATGCGGCGCCGGAGAGCTTCGCGCCCCGGTCCCCCGGCTCGCCACCCGACATCTCGCAGATGTCTCCCGAGGAGCGCGCTACCCGCCTCTATAACCGCGTGATGACGCTCCACACCCAGGGCAAAGCGGACAGCGCCGAGTTCTTCCTGCCGATGGCGCTACAGGCCTACGCGATGTTGCCGGCGCTCGATGTGGACGGCCGCTACCACATCGGCGTGCTCGACCTGACCGGAGGCAACACCGCCGGGGCGCTGGCCCAGGCCGACACGATCCGCCGCACGGTCCCCACCCACCTCTTCGGGTTCATGCTGCGCGCCCGGGCCCTCGAGCTGCAGCACGATACCGCCGGCGCACGCCGGGCTTATCGCGACTTCCTCACGAGTGAGGCGGCGGAGCGGGCGCGCCAGCGCCCCGAGTACAGTGAACACGGGCAGAACCTCGATGCCTTCCATTCCCAGGCGACGGAGGTGACGGCGGGGAGCGCCAAGCGTGGCCGCTGACCGGCCGCGCACGATTCACCTGGCGCACAGCCCCGACGCCGACGACGCGTTCATGTTCTGGGCACTCGCCGCCGGGCGCATCGACACAGACGGCCGGCGGTACGTGCACGAGCTCGGTGACATCGAGTCGCTGAACCGGCGCGCACTCTCGGGCGAGCTCGAAGTGACCGCGGTGTCGCTGCACGCCTACGCCTATCTCGCCGATCGCTACGCGTTGCTCGCCCACGGCGCCAGCATCGGGGACCGCTACGGTCCCCGCATCGTGTCGCGCGACCCGCGGCCCGCCGATCCGCGGGCCGCGCTCGCCGCGCCGCACCTGCTCGTGGCCGTCCCGGGTGAGCTCACTACAGCGTTCCTCGCGCTCAAGCTGTACCAGGCAGCGGCGCGCCACGTCGTGGTCCCGTTCGATGAGATCGAGGACTACGTCGCGGCAGGGCGGGCGCATGCGGGTCTCCTGATTCACGAGGGCCAGCTCACGTACGCCGACCGCGGCCTGTACCTCTGGGCCGATCTCGGCGAGTGGTGGCACGAGGAAACGGGCCTCCCTCTGCCGCTCGGCGGCAACGTCGTCCGGCGCGACCTGGGCGCGACCCTGATGCGCGACATCGCGCGGGACCTCAAGGCGAGCATTGAGTACGGCCTCTCACATCGGGCAGAGGCGCTCGCGCACGCAACCGCCTACAGCCGCGGCCTCGACGCCGCGCGCACCGACCGGTTCATCGGGATGTATGTCAACGACTACACGGTGGACTACGGCGCGACGGGCCGGCGCGCCGTGACGGAGCTGCTCGGCCGCGCGCGCGCCGCCGGATTGCTCACCGGCCCGGTCGACGTGACGTTCGTGGCGGCCGGGGGCTGAGCGCCACCCGGCACCGGCCCGGGGCTATCCAGATGGACCGGGCGGGGCCATTTTCCGAAGAGATCATCCAAGGAGTTCCGAGTGGCCGACATGGCGGGGCCCGTCCAGATCCTGGTCGTGGACGACGAGGAGCCCATCCGGAACGCCCTCAAGAAGTTTCTCGCCCAACAGCAATTCGAGGTGTACGCGGCGGGCACCGGCGACGATGCCCTTCAGCAGCTGAAGCGTCACCGCATCGCCCTCATGCTGTGCGACATCCGCATGCCCGGGACGAGCGGCGTGGACCTCGTGCCCCAGGCGCTCGAGATCGAGCCCGAGCTGGCGATCCTGATGTTGACGGCGGTGAACGACGCGACCAGCGCGGCGTTGTGCATGCAGCGCGGGGCCATGGACTACCTCACCAAGCCGATCGAGCTTGCCGATCTGGGTCGGGCGGTGCAGCGGGCCCTCAAGCGCCGCGAGATGCTGCTCGAGCACCGCCAGTTGAACCAGTGGCTCAAGGAAGAGGTCACCACACGCACCGCGGAGCTGCAGCGGGAGCGGATGAAGCTGGAGCGGCTCTCGATCGCCACGCTGGAAGCCCTCGTCAACGCCCTCGAGGCTAAAGACCCCTACATGCGGGGGCACTCGGCCCGCGTCGCCGACCTCGCCGCCACGATCGCACACCAGCTCGGCATCGCGGAGGAGGAGGTCGAGCACGTGCGCGTGGCGGGCCGACTGCACGACATCGGCAAGATCGGCACCCGCGAGTCCGTCCTGAATAAGCAGGGGACGCTCACCCCCGAGGAATTCGAGCACGTCAAGCAGCACGTGGTGATCGGATCCCAGATCCTCGCACCGCTCTCACACCTTGGCGACATCATCCCGGCAGTGCGCCACCACCACGAGCGCTGGGACGGCACCGGCTACCCCGACGGATTGCGGGGCGAGGACATCCCGATCGGCGCCCGCATCATCGGCGCCGCGGAGGTGTTCGACGCCCTGAGTACCTCCCGCGCCTACCAGGAAAAGATGAGTCCGGAAAAGGCGGTCGAGCGGATGGCCGACCTCATGAGCACCGTGCTCGACCCCAAGGTCTACGAGGCCCTCGCCTCCGTGGTGGCGCGGCGCCGCACGCTCGTGTTCCTCGACGAGGGCGGCACCACCGCCGGCTGATTCTCCTTCCTTTCGTGCTGATCGCGGTCACGGGAGCCACGGGATTCGTGGGACGGCACGTGGCCGCGCTGCTGGTTGGGCGCGGGCACACGGTGCGCGGGCTGGTGCGTCGGCCTGGCGGGACCAAGCTCCTCCAATCGCTGGCGGTGGCGCCCATCGCCGGCGACCTGCGCGACGGGGCCGCGATCGCCACGCTGCTCCGCGGCGCGGACGCGGTCGTGCACCTGGTCGGCATCATCGTGGAATCCGGCGACGCCACGTTCCAGGCCGTGCACGTCGATGCGACCCGGCGTCTCCTCGCAGCCGCCCGCGACGCCGGGGTCGCACGCTTCGTGTACATGAGCGCAATCGGCGCCCGTGACGAAGCCGGGGCCACGCACTATCACCGCACCAAGTGGCAGGCCGAAGAGTCGATCCGGGCATCGGGCGTCGGGCACGCCATCTTGCGGCCGTCGTTCATCAGCGGCCCCGAAAGCGCGCCGATCCGCACGCTCGCCCGCCTGCACCGCTGGTCGCCCGTGGTACCGCTGTTCGGCGACGGCCGCTTTCCCATGCAGCCCGTGTGGATCGAGGACGTCGCTCTCGCGTTCGCGCGCGCGGCCGAGAACGCCGCTATCGGCGGCGCTTTCGAGCTGGGCGGCCCGGCGGTGCTCTGCTACAAGGAATTCGTACGCGCGATCGGCCGGGCGGCGGGCCATCCCCGACCGCTCCTGCGCGTGCCTCTGACCGTCGCGCGCGCGGCAGCCCGAGCGTTCGACATGCTCGGGCCGGCGGCGCCGCTCACGAGCGACCAGCTCCAGATGCTCGTGGAAGGCAGCGCGACGCCCGCCAACGCAATCGAGTCGACCTTCGGCATCACGCCCCTGCCGTTCGAGGAAGGACTGCGCCGCTACCTCGGATCGGGAGCCACATGAGCCCCGCCCGCTGCGTTGTCCTCGCCGGGACGGTGGCGTTGCTCCCCGCCGGGGCGCGTGCCCAGAGCGGCGGCCCGGATTCCGTCATCTACGTCGTGGCGGCGGCGAGCCGGCTCGACGTCAAGACGGGCAAGGCGGGGCTGCTCGGCTTCGCGGGCCACGCGCATTTGATCCGGGCCCGCGGCTTCGCGGGGCGCGTCGTGTACTACCCGAGCGCGCCCGCGGCTTCACGGGTCGAAATCACCGTGCCCGCCGACAGCCTCGTGGTCCTCACGCCGCCAGACACGGCCGAGGTTCGCAAGGTCACGCAGACGATGCGGACCGACGTGCTTCGAGTCGAGGAGAATCCCGTGATCGAGTTCGTGTCGACCGAGGCGACACCTACGACGGACGGCCTGCGCGTCCAGGGCCGTCTCACGCTCGCGGGACAGACCCGCGACTTGGCCGTCGACGTGCAAACCGAGATCGGCCCCGACACCTTGCGCGCGACCGGCAGTTTCTCGGTGAAACAGACCGATTTCGGGATCAAACCGTATCGCGGCGGCCCCGGCGGTACGGTTCGGGTGGCCGACCGCGTGACGTTCAGCTTCGCGGTGGTGGGAGTCCGGTCGACCGGCCCCTAGAAAAACCAAACCCGGGGCTGAAAGCTCCCCGGGCTGGCGGTCGGGCGAAGTGGCCGTCACACTTCGACCGCGACCAACTGCGCGACTATGTGATACGGTCGACTCGGCCGTGAGGTTTCATCCTCCTGGTCCCTTTGATGCGCACCCCCCGGAATTGGTTGCATCCCCCCCAACCCCACCCCGCCCGCCCCTTCACTCCGCTCACCACCGCTTGACCCGCCCCACGCGGGACACGGTGATGGTGGCCACCTTGTCGCCGCGCCGCAGCTCGATCTTGGTGTTGGACACCCCCCAGGCAAGTCCTATCGGGTCGAACACGACGGTGGGGTTCGATACAGTAATCGTCACGCCGTGGCCGGCCGGACCGGGCCAACGCTCGATCGGCGCCCAGGAGTCGCCCACCCACCGCTCGACACGCAGCGATTCGGCGGCAATCAGCGCCCTGGCGCGAGTGCCCTGCATGACGGCGGCGTTTCGGGCGACGGCCAGGGCCGCGGTTACCTCCTGGCCGGCGGCGTTGACAGCGACCCAGTCCAAGACCCCAGCCAGGCGGGGCAGTGTGACTGCCGTCACAATGGCCACGATGGCCACCACGACCGTCAATTCGACCAGCGTGAAGCCCCGGCGCATGGCCGGAATAAGGGGAGAGGGAGCGTGCTGAGCGTCACCCAATCCGCGCGGCGAAAAGCCAGAAAACGCGGGAAAGTGCGGGCTAACGCCTCGAAGTCGAAAAAGCTATGTTGTGTGCCGGCCGTACGTTGCGACGAGGCATGGCCCCTGCCCTACGGTATGGCACGCGAGGACACCAAGCTCAGCACCGGAGAGACGGGATGCCGGCTTCACGCCTGAAGTTCGAAGCACTGCCACACGCCATCTTCCTGCAGCGCGTCTCCGGTCGCGAGGCCGGCACGACGCTCGAAGCACGCCTGGGGCAGGGGGCGTTTCTCGCACTCCGGCTCGTAGATCTGCTCGCGCCCGACCACGCACCCGTCTCAGCCGATGCCTTCCACTACCAGTGGCTCGCCACCGACCGGTTCTGCCGCGAGCTCCGCGCGGCGGCCACCGAGGGTGCGCACGTGCACGGGATCGCCGCGAGTGCGGCCGACGCGCGTCGCCTGGGCGAGACCCAGCTGGTCGCGCCCGCGCTGTTCGCCTACGCGCATTTCCTCGAGGACGAGCTGCGGCTCGAAGAGTCGATCGACGTGCTGAGTACGCTCCTCGTGGTGGTCGGGGCGCGGTTGTCGCCGGCGGACATGGTGGCTGCACAGCTGCGGTTCGCCCGTGTCCACCGCAAGCTCAACCGGTTCGACGAGGCTGAGGCGGCCTACGTCGAGGCGGGCGAGTTGGCCACGGCGGCGGGGGACCGTTATTCCGCGTTGCTCAGCCGGATCGGATCGGCGAACACGGTGCTGGGACGCGGCAATATCGCAGAAGCAGAGCGGCGGCTGGAGGGAATCCTCGCGGATGCGCGCGCCGCCGGCGAGCAGGACGCCGAGGCGCGGGCCGAGCACGGCATCTCGGTCGCGCGCTACCACATGGGGCAGTCGGCGGAAGCGATCCCGCATGCCTGGCGCGCGTTCGAGCTGTACGAGGAGGACGACTCCAGGCTTCGGGCGCTCGGTGACGTGGGCGTGATGATGCTGACCC
>JAEHDT010000279.1 GCA_016880225.1 Gemmatimonadota bacterium
CCCCACGGGCGGGGCGGGCGCGGCCGCCGCCCCCAAGCCGAGGGCGCCCTCGACGGGACGAAGGGCCTGGATCACGAAGGCGATGTGCTCGTCCAGCGGGACGCCTAGCTCGGCGGCCCCCTGCGTCACCTCATCGCGGTTCACGCCGCGCGCGAAGCCCTTGTCCTTGAGCTTCTTCTTCACCGACGAGACCTCGAGATCGCCGAAGCTCTTGGATGGGCGCACCAGCGCGCACGCCACCAGAAAACCGCACAGCTCGTCCACCGCGAACAACGTCTTCGCCATCGGCGTGTCACGCGGCACGCCGGTGTAGGTGCCGTGCCCGAGAATCGCGCGGCACACGGGCTCGGCCACACGCTTGTCCCGCAACAGCCGCACGCCCCACGCCGGGTGCCCCTCGGTGGGCGAGTGCTCCTGGTTCGGATACCGCTCGTAGTCGAAGTCGTGCAGCAGTCCCGCCAGGCCCCACGTCTCGGGATCGCCACCCGATTTGGCGGCATAGGCGCGCATCGCCGCCTCGACCGCCAGCATGTGCTGGCGCAACGAGGCGGATTGGGTGTGCTCGTGCATCAACTGCAGGGCTTCGTCGCGGGTCATGTGCCGTCAGTCCACTCCAAGAAGGGTCGTATCGACGTTCCATCGGTCCGCCCACAGCTCCGCCATGAGCAGGGGCCACAGCTTGCGCGCGTGGTTCCGCCGCCCGGAGCGGTGTTCCGCGAGCAAGCGCGCCGTCGGCGCGGAGCGGAACAAGCGCGGCGCAGCGAGATGGCGGTCGGCGAGCGAGGCGAGCCCTGCGTTGAGCCACCGCGCCACCGGAACCGACAGGCCCTGCTTCCTGCGGCGAATCACCGCGTCGGGCACGACTCCGCGCGCCGCTTCCTTCAATATCGCCTTGGTGATGAAGCCACGCACCTTGAGCGCCGACGGCGCCGGCAGCGCCAGCTCCATCACCTCGCGGTCGAGATAGGGCGCGCGCGCCTCGATCGAGGCGAGCATCGTGCCGCGGTCCACCTTGACGAGCAGGTTGTCGGGCAGATAGGTGAGGAAATCGAGCCACAGGATGCGGTTCAACGGGTCGGTCTCGGGGAAGCCCTTGAGCCGGCTGGCCATCTCGGGCACGGTGCCCACACCCGGGCCCAGCGCCCCGAACCAGGTCAGGTGGCGCTCGAGCGCCGGGAGCTCGGCCGCGGCCACGAACTGCTTGAGCAGGAACTCCAGCGTGACCCTCCCGGTGGAGCTCGGCAGCCGGTTCACGAGCGCCGCGACGAGCCGCCGGCCCGGAATGCGCCGGTACAGCCCCGCCGCCTTGTGGCCCAGGTAGGTGGGGTAGCCCCCGAACAACTCGTCCGCCCCTTCGCCCGAGAGCACGACCTTCACGTGCTCCCGCGCCGCCGCGGCCAGCAGATACGTCGGCAGGATGGCGGGGTCGCCCACCGGCTCGGCGAGTGCGACCGTGACATGATCGAGCGCGCGCGCGAGCGCGGCGTCGTCCGCCGTGACCACGTGGTGGCTCGTACGGATGTCGTGCGTCACCGCCTCGGCGTGGGCACTCTCGTCGTACCCCGGCTCGGTGAACTTGACGGAGTAGGTGTGGATTTGCTCCCCGGGCATGACGCGCGCCGCCGCCGCGGCGAGGAGCGAGGAATCGAGCCCCCCGCTCGTGAACACGCCGATCGGAACGTCGGACATCAATTCGCGCTCCACGGCGCGGAGCAGCGCGTCGCGCAGGGTGGCGGGACCGTCGAGGCGGGACCGGGCCGCGGCGACCTGGGCCGGGTCCCAGTACCGGCGCAGCGTGACGCCCGACCGATCCGCCACCAGCACGTGGCCGGGTGGCAGCTTGGAGATCCCGTTGAGCATGGTGTTCGGCGCGGGCACGTAGCCGAGCGCGCCGTACAGCGCCGTGGCCGCGGGACTCACCCGGCGCGGCTGATCGGGGTAGACGAGCAGCGCCTGGATCTCGGAGGCGAACCGCAGCTCCCCCTCGAGCTCCGTCCAGAACAGCGGCTTCTCGCCGGCGCGGTCGCGTGCCAGGAGGAGGCGCTCCCTGCGGTCGTCCCATACGGCGAGGCCGAACATTCCCTCGAGGCGCGCCACCGCGTCCGCTCCCGCACTCTGGTACAGCGGCACGATGGTCTCGATGTCGCCGGTGGAGCGGAACGGGTAGCCCGCCCGGGCGCCCTCGCGGCGCAGCTCCGGCGCGTTGTAGATCTCGCCGTTGCAGATCATCCAGATCGAGCCGTCGGGACTCTGGAACGGCTGGTCGCCGGTGGTGAGATCCATGATGGCGAGCCGGCGAGCGCCGAGGCGCGCACGATCGTGGCCGACGATCGCTTCGCCGTCGGGGCCGCGGTGGGCGAGCGCGGCGGCCATGGGGACGATGCACTCGGGATGCTTGAGGGGAGCGCCGGTGAGGGAGACGGCGCCGAAGATGCCGCACATTACCGCACCGCCCGGCTGCCCCGGGGAGGTTGGGAAGGGTGCGGAGCTTGTGAGGCGCGAGGGGTGCAAGGCCCGTACGCCGCGTAGTGGCCGTCGGCGGCGAGCAACGGCAGCGTGGCGCCGAGCTCCGCGCGCTCGGTCCGGCTCGCGGCGCGTGTGAGGAACACCGTGGGGACGGGGCAACGGGCGAGCGCCTCGCGCCAGTAGCCCGCCGGGAGAAGCGGCGACCCGGGGTAGTCGCGGAAGCGGGCCTGGTTCGCGGCGATGTAGTTGCTCGTGAGCTCGGCGCCGGTCTCAGTGGCGACGGCCACGGTGCGCCCCAGATAGAAGGGCAGCGACGGCGGGTAGGCGCGCACGCCGAGCACGGTGCCGGGGCCGCTGAGGCGGGCGAGGGCCGCGGCCGTGGCGCCCGCGACCGCGGCGGAGGAGCGGTCCTCACCTACCGCGGCGAGCAGCTTCCCGGACACGAAGGGGATCGCGATCACCACCACCGCATACCCCAGCACGATGATGCGGGGGCGGCGCGCGAGCGCGCCCAGTCCCACCAGCGCGGCGGAGCAGAGGACCACGATGCCGAGCGCCACCGCGGCGGACGGGATGGCGGCCTTCTCGGCGGGCGTGAGGCTGATCGGGGCGGGAAGCCAGGCGGTGAGGGCGACGAGCGCCACGCCGGTGAGCGCGGCGATGCCGACGTAAGCGCGCGCCGCGACGGCGCCGCCGCCCGGCATGAGGGTCCGCGCGGCGGCGAGCGCGAACGCCGGCATGAGCGGCAGCACGTACTGCGGCAGCTTCGACTGGTTGAGCGTGAAGAACACGAGCGGTCCGATCACCCAGCAGGCGAGCAGCCACGGCTCGCGGAGGGCGGCGTCGCGGCGGGCGTCCCACGCCGCGCGCCAGTGCTTCACCCGGGCAAGAGCCGGGACGACCCAGGGAAACGCGGCGAGCGGCACGATCGGCAGGTAGTACCAGAAGGGCGCGGTGCGGTGGAAGCTCGTTGTGGTCACGCGCGCGAGGGTCTCGCTCAGGAACACGTAGCCCGGGAAATCGGGGTGGGCGACCGAGACCGCGATGAACCACGGCAGGGCGATCGCGCCGAACAGGGCGACCCCGCGCCACGGAAACAGCCGGCGGACGGGCCCGCCCGTGGCGGGCGTGCCCGTGATGAGCGCGTGGGGTACGAGCGCCAGCAGCGGGATCGCGATGGCGATCGGTCCCTTGGTCAGGGCGCCGACGGCGATCGCGGCCCAGGCGGCGACGGGCCGCTCGTCCGCGAACCACAGGATGGCGGCGGTGGTGCAGAGCGTGAGCGTCGAGTCGAAGATCGCCGTGCGCGCGTAGGCGAGCGGCAGCACCATGGTGGCGTAGGCGAGCCCGGCGAGCCAGCCGGCCTCGGCGCCGGAGCGACGCCGCGCGAACCAGGCGAGCAACCCGATGGTGGCGAGCGTGGCGAGGTAGGCAGGGAGGCGGGCGGCCGCTTCGTTAGGCCCGAGGATCTCCATCATCGCCGCCGCGGCGGCGAAGTAGACGATCGGCTTGTCGAGGTAGGGGAGCCCGTCCAGGTGAGGGACGACATAGTCGTTCGACTGCGCCATCTCGCGCGCCACTTCGGCGTTGCGGCCTTCGTCGGGGTCGAGCAGGCGGTAGCCGCTCAGGTTCCAGCCGAGCGCCACGCCCGCGAGCAACAGGAGCAACGGCAGCCCCGTGAGCGGGCGCGATGGCGAGGGGGGCGCGATGTGAATGGGCTTGACGTGTGGGTGATCGAGCTCGGGCGCTAAAGCTATTCGAGCCCGCGTACCAGTGCCAGGCTGAGGGAGCTCGGAGACTCCGTCGCCGGCAATCCCTTCCGCCGGTGCGGCGGGCCGGCCTAGCCCGCAGGCGGCGCCGGGAGCTGGCTCACCGTGAGCGGCACCGCGGCTTTCCGCTCTCCGTCGATCGTGATCTCGAAGCGGTAGGCCCCGGCGTGCGGGAACGGCACGTCGAACACGAGAATCGCCCCCGCCTCGATGTCGGTCACGCCCGCAGGCGGCTCGGCGAAGTTGACGGTGCCGTTGCCGCCCAAGACCTCGACGTCCTGCTCGTCCAGGAGGCGGATTTGCACCTGGTGCTCTCCGATCTCCGTGCGTTTCCCCTTGAGCCGCAGCACCAGGTGCAGGCGGGGGTGCATGGCGGGGAACTGCTGCACCCAGATGTGCTGGAAGATGCCCAGCACGGAGAGCTTCCCCGCTTGATCGACGAGCGCGTAGTCGGCGACGACGGCGAAGTCGAGGTGCAAGCTATGGCTGCGCGAGCGAGACCGAGGCGCGCGTGCGCTCCCATGCGAGCGCCAAAACGCCGCCCTTCCCCCGCGGTTCGATCGCGATCGTGAACTGCTCCACCGGCTGCGCCAGGCGCTCCACCTTCATGGGAAGCCGCACCAGGTCGTACTGCGCGTCGTACTCGGTGCCCCACTGGCCAGTGTTCCGGTTCACGATGAGCATCCAGCCTGTGGGGGAGGGGAGGGTCCAGAGGCTGTATTTCCCCGCCGGCAGCGTCGTCCCAGCGAGCTTCACGTCGGAGCTCGTCTCGAGCAGCGTGGCCTGGTTCGCGCCCGTGCGCCACACCCGATTCCACGGGACCACGTTCCCGAAGATCACGCGGCCGCGCATTGCGGGCCGGCTGTAGTGCACCGCGATCGTGGCGCCCGCCACGCTCGCCCGCACGGAGTCGGGGGGCGAGAGGGTGCCGAGCGAGCGGGACGCGAACGACTTGCCGAGCGCGGCGAAATCGAGCCCCTCCACCCGCTCGACGGTCACCTGGGCCGTGCCGCCGATGCCGCTCACGCCGAGCAGCATTCCGCGGTCGTCCACGCGGGCGCGCAGCGGTCCGACGTTTCCGAGCATGAGCACGAGGGAGTCCGGTCCGCGGGCGGTGGCGGTCACGGTCAACGGTTCCGTGTCGCCGGGCGGGAGCATGCTGGCGGTGTAGCGATCGCCGCCCGCGGCGCGGGCACGGCGCGTCACTTCCTCGACGAGCGCATAGCTCTGGCCCAGGTACGGAAGGGCACCCGGGCCGGTTTTGACACGGAGCGTGACGGTCGAGTCACCGCGCGGCACAGTGACGGCGGCCGAGTCGCCCATGAACTCCGCGGTGGATCTGGTCTCCAGCGGACCCGGTCCGCCCGACACGTTGTGCTGCACCAGCTCGTAGCGCGTCACCCGCCCATCCGGGCCGAACGTCGCGGTGAAGAGGCGGTGCACCGTGCGCGGGCTCCGCGTCACCTGCTCTCCCTTGAGGCTGTCCGCCGTGCGCGTGTACTGCTCGATCGCCAGGGTGTCGCGTCCGAGGCGCACCACGAACTCGCCGCTCTGCGCGAGGACCGGGCCTGGAGCCGCGAGCGCCGCGGTGATGAAGACGGCGGTTCGTATGCCGTTCATGACGCCTGTTTCCTGGTGAAGGGAATAGCGATCCGCGTCGTCTCCCAATCCATCCGAATCAGTCCTCCCTTGCCCTGCGGCACGATCGCGATGGTGAACTGCTCGACCGGTTCCGGCAGCTGCTCGGTCTGCACGTCCACGCGCACGAGGTCCGAGTCGGCCGCGTAGTCGGTGCCCCACAGCCGGGGCCGCGACCCCACGATGCACGCCTCGCCGTCGCACGGCGCCAGGGTCTGCCGGCTCACGATCAGCTTCCACCCGGCGCGCGACGGTAGAGTCCAGAGGGTGTAGGTGCCCTTGGGGATGGTCTTGCCCGCGACCTCGAGGTCCGCCGACGTCGAGAACCGCGTGGCGAAGTTCGCGCCGGTGCGCCACACCCTGTCCCACGGCACCACGCCTCCGAAGATCTTGCGGCCACGCATCGAAGGGCGGCCGTAGTAGATCGCGATGTCGGTCCCGGCCACTTGCGCGCGCACCGAGTCCGGCGGCGACAGCTGGCCGAGCGGACGGCCGCCCGCCGCGGCGGCGAACGTCTCGAGGTCCACGCTGGGCACGCGCGTGACGATCACTTTCTGGGTGGTGAGGCGCCCGTCGGCCCCCTGGATCCGGCCGGCGCCGTCCACCTTGAAGAGGGTCGGCGGATCGTTGGGGAAGGCCACACCCATCGAGTCGGGGCTCGGAAACGTCACCGTCAGATCGAACGGGGTGGCGGAGCTGAAGTTCAGGACGGAGATCGTCACGGGCGACCCGCCGAGCATGCGCGCGCGCACGCCGAACTGGGCGTACAACGCGTAGCAATAGTTGATGAACGGCAGGACGCCGTGGGGCGTGTCCACGTGCGAGGCGGTCGTCCGGCCGTCGCGGGTCAGGTCGATATAGACCTCGTCTCCCGTGTAGCGTGCGGCGGTGTGAACCGGCGGCGCGTCGGGCGGGCCGACGGGCTTGATGTCGAACGCCAGGCTCGTGATCGTGCCGTCGGCCCCCAGTTGCGCGACCAGATGCCGGGTGATCGCCGGAGCGCGGTCGCGCATCACCATGTCGTCGACCAGCCGGTCGGCGGTGCGGGTGAAGCGCTCCACGCCGATCGTGTCCTTGCCGAGGGTGATGACGAAGGCCCCGCTGTCGGGGGCCTGGGCGAGGGCGGCGAGCAGGTAGATCAGGAAGTGCATGCGGGTCTCCGATTGATCATTTCACTCGAATGGACTTCACTTCGTCATTCTGCGCAAT
The DNA here is from genome assembly GCA_016880225.1 of Gemmatimonadota bacterium. Lineage (GTDB taxonomy): Bacteria > Gemmatimonadota > Gemmatimonadetes > Gemmatimonadales > GWC2-71-9 > AG41. The sequence goes on from JAEHDT010000279.1 coordinate 7,083, forward strand.
CTGGCTCACGACGTCCTGACCCTTCGTCACCTGTCCGAAAACGGTGTGCACGCGGTCGAGATGCGGCTGCGCCGAGTGACAGATGAAGAACTGGCTCCCGCCGGTGTCCTTGCCCGCGTGGGCCATCGAGAGCGTCCCAGCCACGTGTTTGTGGACGTTCTTCTCGGTCTCGCACTTGATGGTGTACCCGGGCCCGCCGGTGCCGACGCGGCCCTTGCCGGTCTTCGAGTAGGGGTCGCCGCCCTGGATCATGAAGTTGGGGATCACCCGATGGAACCGGGTGCCGTCGTAGAACCCGGAATTCGCGAGCTTCTCGAAGTTGGCGACGGTGTTCGGCACCTCGTCGGCGAACAACTCCACCTCGATCCGGCCCTTGGCGGTCTCGAACACGGCTTGCTTGTTCGGCATCATTGCTCCAGGGAAAGGTTCTCCTCCACCTGCGCCACGGTCTTCATGCCCACAATCACCACCGACACCGCCTCGTTGTCCAGCACGAAGCGGAGCGCGAGCTGCGGCGGCGTCACCCCCGCTTGCCCGGCCAGCTCCTTCATGCGCTCGGCCAGGCCCACGACCTGGGCCACGTAGGGGCGCGGCATGCGGGCGCGGATGTCCCCCTTTTCCCAGGTGCTGTCGGGCCGGTAGCGGCCCGCGAGGAGGCCGTTGGCGAGCGGCTCGCGCGCGATCACGCCCACGTTGGCGGCGCGTGCCAACCCGAAGAAACGGTCTTCCGCCTCGCGCCGCACGATGTTGTACACGATCTGCACCGTGTCGGGTCGTGTTACCTCGACGGCCGCGATCCCCTCCTCCGGCGGGTGCACTGACACCCCGTACGAGCGGATCTTCCCTTCCTCTTTCAGGTCCTCGAACACCTGGTAGGTCTCGGGATCGGCGATCAGGCCGAGCGGCGGATTGTGGAGCTGGAGCAGGTCGATGTAGTCGGTGCCGAGGCGGCGCAACGACTGCTCGACCGCGAACCGGACGTACGAGGGAGAGAAGTTCGCGTCGTGGGTGACGGGGAGCGGGGCATCGGCGGGGACCCGCTCGAGGGGAGCCCCGAGTGCCTCGGCGATGCGGCTCGCAACGAGCGGGTTCACGTCGCGGTTGTAGAAGTTGCCTCCGACCTTGGTTGCGATGATCACGTCGTGGCGGATGCCGCGGAGCGCGTCGCCCAAAACCTCCTCGGAGTGGCCGTGCCCGTACACGTCCGCGGTGTCGAAGAAGTTGCAGCCCAGCTCGTGGGCACGGCGCACCGCGCGCCGGGATTCGGCGTCGTCGGTCGAGCCGTAGGAGTTGCCAAAGGCGTTGCCGCCGATGGCCCAGCCGCCGAAGCCAATGGCGCTGACGGCGAGGCCGGTGCGGCCCAGGACGCGCCGCTTCACCGCAGCAGCTCGCCCAGCGCGTCGGGCGTCGCCACCGGCAGCGAGCAGGTCGTGCCGACGCACACGGTCGCGGACGGCGCGGCGGCGGTCTTGCGAACCACGACCTTGCGGGGCCGGTACGTCTGCAGCGCCCGCAGATGCATGTCGCACCCGGCGCCCGGGCCCTTCGGACCGAGCACCTCGATGCGCGTCACCGGCCGCACGGCCCAGTCCACCGCCCTGAGCAGCGTCGCGCCGTAGAGCGAGAGCTCCGAGGCGGCGCCGCCGAACGTCTCGAGCTGGCGGTCGAGCAGGCGGCGCCACTCCGCGTCGTCCGTGAGGGCCCAGAGCCGGGCCAGAACGAGGGCGGCAACGCCGTTGCCGGACGGGGTGGGGGCGTCCTGGACCGGCTTGGCGGGCGTGGCGAGGTACGCGGCGTCGCCGCCGCGCGGCCGGGCGAGATCGAAGAAGCCGCCGCGCTCCTCGTCCCAGTGGGCGCGACCGCAGTGCTGCATCACGGCGGCGGCGCGAACGAGCCACACCGCGTCACCGCTGGCTTCATGGGCATCGAGAAACGCGGCGGCCGCCTGCACATTGTCCTCGAGCAACCCGCGAGGTCCGGGGCGCCCCACGACGTGACTCATTCCGCGGCCCCCGCCCTCGTCCCACGCCTCGGTCCAGATGCGCTCGAGCACCTTGAGCGCCAGCGTATTGCACTCCGGCCGGTCGAGTACGGCGCCGGAGTGCAG
>JAEHDT010000043.1 GCA_016880225.1 Gemmatimonadota bacterium
GAACCCTGCCGGCAGCAGCCGGGTCACCAGGGCCGGGTACGCCGTGTCGGCGGCGGCGCCACGAATGTCCGAATACAGCGCTGCGGCGATGATCCCCGGCAGCACGAAGATGAACACGGGCAGGATCTTCAAGAACCCGGCGAAGATGGTGCCGGTGCGGGCCGCGCTCACGTTGCGGGCCGCGAGCACGCGTTGCACGATGTGCTGATCCGTGCACCAGTACCACACGCCCAGGATCGGGGCGCCGAACACGATCCCCGTCCAGGGGAAGTTGGGGTGATTCATCGGCTTCCACATGGAGAAGAAGTCCGCCGGGACGCGCGCCTCGAGGCCACTCCACCCGCCCACCGCCTGCAGCCCCAGCACCGCCATAGTCGCCGACCCGATGATCAGCACGACGGCCTGCATCACTTCCGTGTAGATCACGGCGCGCAAGCCTCCCAGGACCGTGTAGATCCCGGTGATGACGATCAAGATCACCGCGCTGGTCCAGACGCTGTACCCCGTGACCTCGCGCATCACGATGCCACCCGCGAACAGCGTCACGCTGATCTTCGTGAGCACGTACCCGATGATCGACACCCACGTGAAGTAGCCGCGGGCGGCCGGATTGAAGCGGCGCTCCAGGAACTCGGGCATCGTGTACACGCCGCTCCGCAGGTAGAACGGGACGAACAGCCAGCCCAGGAGCAGCAGCATGAAGCACGCCAGCCACTCGAAGTGGCCCACGGCGAGCCCGCTCGCCGCCCCGGTGCCCGCGAGGCCGACGAGATGTTCGCTCCCGATGTTCGACGCGAACAGGCTCGCCCCGACCGCGAACCAGCCCACGTCCCGGCTCGCGAGGAAGTAGTCGGCACTCACGTTCTTCTCACGGCGCGCCGCCCAGTACCCGATCCCGGCCAGCACGAGGAAGTACGCGGTGATGACGCCGATGTCGAATCCGTGCAGGTTGCTCATGGCATTGGGGAGTTGAGGAGATATTGAACAGCGAGGTCGGTCAGGCTCCATAACTGCACGTCCGAGCTGGTGCCGTAGCGCGACGGGACCAGCCGGCCGTTCTCGATGGTGTAGCTCCACAGCTCCGCGTGCCGCAGTCCCGAGCGGTCCACGGCGGTCGTCGTCTGCCGCACCGCGTTCTCGAGCGGCGCCACATCCGCGCCCCGGGGGGCGGCGCGCATCTGCATGGCGAGCCCCGCGAGCAGGACGTTCACGTCCCGCCCCCATACCACGGTGGGCGAATGATAGGCATCACGACGGAACGCGTCCCACACGGCGCGCGTGGCGTACGTGTCGTTGGCCGTGAGGGAACCCAGGTCGTCGACGAACAGTCCGACCGGGTACGGCCGCAGGATCGGCCCGATCAGCTGGAGCGTTCGATCGCGATCGAGCGAGTCCACCAGCAGCAGCATGGCGGGATCGGTGTTGACGATCGGGATCGGCCGCCCGCGGGCGTCGAGCGACAGGGCGAGAAACCGAACCGTGTCACCAGGGAGCCCGGTTCGCTGGACGACTCCGTCCCAGTACTCCGATTCCGGGCGCGGCAGCCACTTCAGTCGCGCCGAAACGGGCGTGCCGGCGTCGCCGACGGCGACCCGGAAGTGGCGCTCCGCACCCCGCCAGACGGCGACGGCCCGCCCCAGCGCCGCGCGGTCGCGCGCGAACGTGGCGAGCGGCTCCTCACGGATCTGAGGCATGATTCCCAGGGCCTTCAGCGCGTCCAGGATCGTCCCGACCGCCTGGAGCGCGTGCGGCACCCAAATGACGTTCACGTCCATCGCGAACCGGCCCCCGCCGTAGCCCACCCGGCTGTCGCGCCAGCTCGCCGATATCCAGGACCCGTCGGAGGCGCGCGGAAAGCTCACGAGATTCGTCGCCACCGGCCGGCGCACGTAGGGCTGGGCCTGCCGCGCCACGAACGCCAGGTTCAGGAGCAGCCGCTCCAGCCGCCCATTCTCGCTCAGGAAGCGGCGCTTCCGCTCTGCCGGCACGCGCTGGTCGGCGAGATAGCGGGCCGCCACGACGGGAAGCTGGAAGTCGTCGTCCACCATGATGTAGTTCTCGCGCGTTTGCGCGAGATCGGCAAGCACCTCGCGGGCCTGCCCCAGCCGGCCCTCCGCCACCAAGCGGTCGTATTCGGCCGCGTGCTCGCGGATCGCCTGGCCGCCCAGCGCCTCCTCGTGGCTCACGTCCCCCGCGGGCGACAGCTTGCGCAGGGCGCTCCCGACGACGTGCTCCGGCATCGCTGGCGCCCATACCGGCTGCATCAGCAGGGCCGTCATCAGCATGTCGCGCCCGAAGTACGTCGCGTAGTTGGGCAGCCCCGCCATGAGCTTCTCGCCGTAGCACAGGAGTTCCACGCCCCGGACTTCCCGCTCGAGACGCCGCAACCGCTCGGGATGCGCCGAGTCGGCGCGTACGGCGTCGTAGAAGTGGTGGAACTCGTCGTTGAAGATCTCGGCGCGCGACAGGGGCGTGAGCGCCGGCGCGTCGGTCGTCACGCGCACGCTCACGCGCACCGGGCCCCCGGCCGGGCGGCGGATCGTCACCGTGCTCCCGGACACCGTGGCGACGGTCTCCCGCGTGTCGCCCTCGAGGGTGAGCGAGAGATGGCTCTTACCGTCGAAGCTCACCTGCTCCACCCGGACGCTCCAGGCGGTGTCGCCCCGCGTCGCGCTGATCTGCAGCGCGAGCCGGGCGCGCAGCGCGTCGAGCGTCGGAGCGCCGAGCAGCGCGAGGTGACGCGCACGCTCGGCGGCTCGCAGGTGCGCGACTCGCTCGATCAGCTCCGACAGCTCGCGCTGTGGAAACGGAGTGACATCGAGCGGCAGCGTATCGCGGCCCGCGTACTGCAGATCGCGCTCGACGCGCATGGAGCCCAGTAGAAACAGGCCGACCGCGACCCGGGGCGGCAGCTCCAGACCGTACGATACGGTGCGCGTGCCGCCCGACCGCGTCACGGCGGCGCCGGCCGACCCCCACGCGAGCGCAGCGGGTTGGCCCGCTGAGTCACGGACGCTCAACGCGACGCTCTCGTCGGCCGCGTCGGCCCAGAGGTTCACCACGCGCCCGGTGGCGCCCTTCAGATAGACCTGAAACGCGTTGCCGGCGGCATCCCGATACACCCGCGTGTCGTAGCCTTCGTACGCCGCAGGGTCGTCGACCCCGGGCTCCGGGAAAGCGAGGTACGGCGGCACGGTGTCCACCGGTGCCGCCGTCTGAGCCGCGAGCAGGAAGGCGAGGAAGTGCATGCGCGGCGGGAATCGTACGGCCCACAGGGTCGTTCCGCCACTCGCATGCCCTCTTGACGGAGCCTCGCTTCCCCGCCATGCTAGCCGCCCCCCCCCCCGAGACGGAGCGCACATGGCTGATCGGAGCGGGCGCTACGCGGCCTTCACCGACGCACTGGCCGACAGCGTGCTGGCCACCCCCGGCCACACGCCGCCAGGGTTCCGCCGGGCCGTACTGGCGCGCGCGGCGCGGCTGAGCGGGTGGACGGGACGCGGAGCGCGAGACGGAAGCGACGGCATCCCGGGGCCGCTCGCCGCCTACGTCGACAAGGTCGCCCGCCACGCCTACAAGGTCACCGACGCGGACATCGCCGCCCTGCAACGCGCCGGCAACTCGGACGATGCTCTGTTCGAAGTGACGGTCGCGGCGGCGCTCGGCGCCGCCCTGGGGCGGCTCGAGCGTGGGCTCGCCGCCCTGCGGGGCGAGGAGTCCGACTGATGCGCCTCGCCGCGGTGGACCACCGTCATCGTCTGTCAGAGCGTCTGAAGCTGCTCTTCATCCGGTTGGTGAGCGGACGCCGGGTCCCCGACGTCGTGCGAACGATCTTGTACCGGCCGGAGTTCTTCGGGCGGCCAATGTGCGCCTGGACCCAGGCGGTGATGCGCGGGCCGTCGCCTTGGACCGTGGGCGAGCGGGAGCTGTTCGCCGCATTCACGTCGCGGCTCAACCAATGCGTCTTCTGAACGGGCGCACACGGCGCGGTCGCGTCGCTGGCCA
>JAEHDT010000280.1 GCA_016880225.1 Gemmatimonadota bacterium
CGAGCGCAACCCGCCGGAGCTCGGAATCCTCGAGCGCGAGATCAGGCGCGTGAAGAACGCTCGCTACGTGCTCATCCCGGCGAGCGGGGACACGCGCGGCCACGGCACCACGGGCAGCGCGGCGCTGTGGAAGGAACACCTCGCCGATCTGCTGCAGAGGGCGCCGAAGGTGGCGAGGTAGCCGGCCTCACGCCCCTGCGGGCGGGAGCTCATCTGATCTAGGTCAACAAGCGGGCGGGTGCCCTGTCCTAAGGTTCACGAGTGAGCGGCATACCGCTTCCCGCCAGTCCCGTTCCCGACGGTCCCCGGGCCGTCTTTCATGTCCACGGCGTGTCGAAGGTCTATCGCATGGGAGAAGTCGAAGTGCACGCCCTGCGCGCGGTCGACCTCGATCTGTACGCAGGCGAACTGGTGGTGCTGCTGGGCGCCTCCGGCAGCGGGAAATCCACGCTGCTCAACATCCTCGGCGGACTGGATACCCCGACCAGCGGCGAGGTGTACTACCTCGACCACACGCTGACCGGTGCAAACGACGACAGGCTCACGCGTTTCCGCCGCGAGCACGTCGGCTTCGTCTTCCAGTTCTACAACCTCATTCCCAGCCTCACCGCGCTGGAAAACGTGTCGCTGGTCACCGAGATCGCAGACCGGCCCCTCGACCCGGAGGAGGCGCTGCGCCTGGTCGGGCTGGGCGGGCGGTTGCACCACTTTCCCGCGCAGCTCTCGGGCGGCGAGCAGCAGCGGGTGGCTATTGCGCGAGCCGTGGCCAAACGGCCCGACGTCCTGTTGTGCGATGAGCCCACCGGCGCGCTCGACTACGCTACCGGCAAGCTGGTGCTGGAAGTCCTCGCGCGCGTGAACCGGGAGCTCAGAACGACCACGGTGTTGATCACCCACAACGCCGCCATCGCCGGCATGGCCGACCGGGTCATCCGCATGAGCAGCGGGGAGATCGTCGAGGTCACGCGCAATGCCCGACGCCTGGCCCCTTCGGAGCTCGCCTGGTGATCGCGCGCAACCGCATGCTGTGGCGGGATCTGTGGCACCTGCGCGGGCAGGTGATCGCAGCCGCGCTGGTGGTGGCCTGCGGGGTGGCCGCTTTCCTCTCGATGCGCGCGACCTACGAGTCGCTGCTGCACGCTCGCGACGACTATTACCATGCGCTGCGGTTCGCCGACGTCTTCGTGCAGTTGAAGCGCGCTCCGTCGAGCCTGGCCGCCCGCATCGGGGAAATCCCCGGCGCGGCGCAGGTGCGCGCTCGCGTGGTGGTGCAGGTGACGCTCGACGTACCCGGCCTCGCCGAGCCCGCCAGCGGGCGCCTGGTGTCCATACCGGAGCAGCCCCGGCCGATGCTCAACGACTTGAGCCTTCGCGCGGGGCGCTACGTGGAGCCGGGACGCGCCGACGAGGTCGTCGCGAGCGAGGCTTTTGCGGTGGCCAACGGCCTGAAGATCGGCGACTCCATCGGCGCCGTCATCAACGGCCGCTGGCAACGCCTGCACATCGTCGGAGTGGCGCTGTCGCCGGAGTACATCTACGAGGTCGGCGCCGGCACGATCTTTCCCGACAACCGGCGCTTCGGCGTGTTGTGGATGGGCGAGAAGGCGCTGGCCTCGGCGTACAACATGCAGGGCGCCTTCAACGACGTATCGCTTGCCCTGGCCGCCGGGGCCTCCGAGGCCGACGTTATCGAGCGGCTGGACCTGCTGCTCGCCCGTTACGGCGGGCTCGGCGCCTACGGCCGCGAGGAGCAACTCTCGCACCGCTTCATCTCCGACGAGATCGGCCAGAATCGCATCATGTCGACCTTCGTGCCCGGCATTTTCCTGGGCGTCGCGGCGTTCCTGCTGCACATCGTGCTGTCGCGCCTGACCGCCATGCAGCGCACGCAGATCGGCCTGCTCAAGGCCTTCGGATTCAGCGATCGCGAGGTCGGATTGCATTACCTCAAGCTCGCGCTGGTGACGGTGCTCGCGGGCCTCGCGCTCGGCTCCGCGTTCGGCGTCTATGCCGGGGTCTCGCTCACCGAGGTATACCAGGACTATTACCGTTTCCCGCACCTGGCATTCCAAGTCAGCCCGCGGGTGCTGAGCCTGACCCTGCTGTTCGCGCTGGCCGCGGCCGTCATCGGCGCGCTCGGCGCCGTGCGCCGGGCAGCAGGCCTGCCGCCGGCGGAAGCCATGCGGCCGGAACCGCCTGCCGCCTTCCGGGCGGGCCTGCTGGAGCGCAGCGGCTTGAGCGCCCGGCTGCCCTCGTCCGCACGCATGATCGCGCGCAGCATCGCACGCCGGCGCTGGAAATCGCTCCTCGCCGTGCTCGGGATAGGGTGTGCGATGGGAATCATCGTGCTGGGGCGCTTCGGGCTGGATGCGATGAACTACATGATGCACGTGCAGTTCGGGATCGTGCAGCGCGACGACGTCACGGTGATCTTCACCGAGCCGGAGTCTGCCGGCGTGCGCCACGAGATCGAGCGGCTCCCCGGAGTGCTCACGGTGGAGCCCTTTCGCACCGTCCCCGCGCGGCTGCGCTTCGAGCATCGCAGCAAGCGGATCGAGCTGACCGGGCTGCCTCAGGAAGGGGAACTGCGCCGGCTGGTGGATGCGAAATTGCGGCCAGTAAAGCTTCCCGCCGGCGGCGTGGTGCTCACCCGCAAGCTGGGCGAGTTGCTGGGCGTGACGACCGGCGAGTTCATCACCGCGTCGGTTCTCGAAGGCGCGCGGCCGACTCGCACCCTCCAGGTAGTCGGGCTGGTGGACGAGCCGGTGGGCATCGGCGCCTACATGGATCTGCGTGCGCTCAACGCGCTGATGCGCGAGGCGGGCTCGCTGTCGGGCGCCTATCTCGCGGTGGACCCCATTCGCGCCCAGGAACTCTACCGCGACCTCAAGCGGCTCCCCGCGGTGAGCGGGGTTGCGTTCCGCGACGCGCTGCTGAAGAGCTTCGACCAAATCCTCGAACGCAGCATGCGCACCGTGAGCGTGATC
>JAEHDT010000044.1 GCA_016880225.1 Gemmatimonadota bacterium
AGCCGTACACGAGGCCGGCAGAGCGGCCGGGGGGCGCGAGGCTCGCCGCTGCCGCTAGCAACCGCCGCGCGTCGAAGCGCACCGCCTGCGCCGCGACCACGGAGCGGCACGCCCGCGCCAGCGCCTGTGTATCGCGATCCGCAAAACAGTCGACCACCACCACGTCATGCCCGCCGCGCGCCGCCGACGCCGCGAGGGCCCGGCCCGTCACGGCTGCGACGAGAAACGACGTCGAATCAGGGGACATGTTCGGCTGGGTTGGCGGGGATCCGTGCGTAAACATACGCCGCGAGACGGGCTTGTCCATGCCGCGCGCGCTCGGGATTGCGATGTTCGCGGATCGGGACATCTTACTCAGCGCAGAGGTTCCCAACCGTTTCTATAAGGAAGCTCCATGCCGACGATCGTGACGGCGAACTGCCAGCGGTGCCGTTTCACCGACTGCGTGACCGTGTGTCCCGTCGCCTGCTTTCACGGTGACGACGAGATGCTTTACATCGACAACAACGTCTGCATCGACTGCGGAGCCTGCGTGCCGATTTGTCCGGTGAAGGCGATCTACGAGGAGGCCGATCTCCCCGCCGAGCTGCGGAGCTGGATCGCAATCAACGCCGAGCGCGCTCCCACGCTGCCGAACATCACGGACAAGCAGGAGCCGTTGCCGGGAGCGGAGGCGCGCAAAGCGGAGCTCGGCTTTTGAGTCATCCGATTCGAGTCGCCATCGTCGGCTCGGGGCCCAGCGGGTTTTACGCCGCCGAGGGGCTCTTCAAGGCGGGCCGGGGGGTCCAGGTCGACATGTTCGAGCGCCTCCCGGCGCCGTACGGACTGGTGCGCCACGGCGTGGCCCCGGACCACGCCAAGCTCAAGGAGCCGATGCGCGTGTACGAGGGCATCGCCCGGAGCCCCGAGTTCCGCTTCCTCGGCAACGTCACCGTCGGCCGCGACGTGAGCGTCGACGACCTGCGCGCGGCCTACCACGCGGTGTTGTTTTGCTGCGGAGCGGAAAGCGACCGCCGCCTGGGAATCCCGGGCGAGGACCTGCCGGGGAGTCACACGGCCACCGAATTCGTCGGCTGGTACAACGGCCACCCCGACTACCGCGACCGGCAGTTCGACCTCGGTCAGGAGGTGGCCGTCATCATCGGCCAGGGGAACGTGGCGATCGACGTCGGCCGCATCCTCGCGAAGACGGTGGACGAGCTCAAGCACACCGACATCGCCGAGCACGCGCTCGAGTGCCTGGCCCAATCCCGCATCCGCGAGATCCACCTCATCGGGCGCCGTGGCCCGGCGCAGGCCAAGTTCACGACCAAGGAATTCCGCGAGCTCGGAGAGCTGGCCGATTGCGACCCGGTCGTCGACGCAGCCGACCTCGCGCTCAACCCGGAGAGTCTGGCCGAGCTCGAGGACCGGAGCGGCTCCGTCGCCAAGAAGAACCTCGAAGTCCTGAAGGGCTTCGCCGCCCGGCCCGCGCGCGCCGTGCGGCGGCGCCTGTTCCTGCGGTTCCTGCTGAGCCCGGTCGAGCTCGAGGGCGACGATCGCTTGCAGCGGGTCGTGCTCGAGCGCAATCGGCTCGAGGGCGCCGCGGGGCGTCAGAGCGCGCGGGGCACCGGCGAGCGCATCACCCAGGCCTCCGGGCTGCTGTTCCGGAGCATCGGCTACAAGGGCGTCGCCATCCCCGGCGTCCCGTTCGACGCGCGCCAGGGCATCTTTCCCACCCGGGACGGCCGGATCGTGGACGAGACCGGCGCGCCGGTCCCGGGGCTGTACGCATCGGGGTGGATCAAGCGTGGCCCGACCGGGATCATCGGCACGAATCGGGCGGACAGCCTGGCGACCGTGACCTCCCTGCTCGCCGATCTCGGCGCGCTCGACGCCGGACCGAGACCCGGCGCCGAGGGGCTCGCGGCGCTGGCCTCGGGGCGGGGACCGCGCGTGATCGGCTTCGAGGACTGGCTGGTGATCGACCGCGCGGAGGTGCAGCGCGGGGCGGCTAAGGGCAAGCCGCGCGAGAAGTTCACACGCGTGGGCGAGATGCTGCAGCTGGTGCCGCGCCCCCTGCGATGAGGCAGCGGGGAAGCTATACTACGCCATGCCTGAGATGATGACCTTGATCGGCGGGCGGACGAGCAAGCAGGGCACGTCGCTTACCCATGGCAAGTTGGACGGGGAGTATCTCGAGGTCACGTCCACCGTGGAGATGAACGTCGAAGACATGGCGCGTCTCGGGCTCAAGAACGGCAGCCGGGTGAAGCTGCGCACCCCGGAGGGCGAGGCCGTGCTCAAGTGCAAGGGCCGGGAGACGAAAGACTTGCCGCGCGGGATCCTGTTCCTGGCGTACGGGCCGCTGTCGAGCCAGTTGATGGCGGGCGACACGGCCGGGACCGGCATGCCGATCTCCAAGAACCTGGACGTCGAGGTCGAGCCGGTTCCAGACCAGGCCGGGCCTTGATGAGGAGTGAACGATGAGCGACAACCTGAAAGTGGTGGAGAACGCCACCTGCACATTTTGCGGCTGCGTCTGCGATGACATGAACCTCACTGTGGACGTGGACGAGCATCGCATCACGAAGGCGGAGAATGCGTGCATCCTCGGCAAGGCATGGTTCCGCGAGCACGGCATCGAGCAGCGGCCCTTCGCCTTGATCGACGGCCACGAGGCGACCACCGAAGCGGGCGTCGAGGAGGCGGCCCAGATCCTCGCCCGAGCGCGGTTCCCCATGATCTACGGCTTGTCCGATACGACGTGCGAGGCGCAGCGCGTCGCCGTAGGACTGGCGGACATGCTCGGCGGGACGATCGACACCACGACGTCGGTGTGCCACGGCCCGTCGGGTATCGCCTTCCAGGGCGTGGGCGAGAGCACGGCCTCCCTGGGCGAGCTCAAGAACCGCGCTGACATGATCGTCTTCTGGGGAGGGAACCCCGCCGAAGCGCACCCGCGGCTGTTCTCGCGCTACGCGGTGACCCCGAAGGGGATGTACATCCCCAACGGCCGCAAGGACCGCACGATCGTACTGGTGGACGTGCGCCGCACGGCCAGCACGCCGGCGGCCGACATCTTCGTTCAGGTGAAGCCGCGCAGCGACTTCGAGGTGCTGTGGGCGCTGCGGGCGCTCGTCAAGGGACGCAAGGTCGATCCGTCGATCGAGCGGCGCACCGGCGTGTCGCTCGCGGTGCTCGAGGACCTGGTGGCGCGCATGAAGCGCTGCAACTACGGCGCCTTCCTGTTCGGGATGGGGCTCACGATGAACCGCGGCCGCCACTTCAATTCGGCGGCGCTGCTGGCGCTCGCCACCGACCTGAACCAGTTCACACACTGGGTGGCGAAGCCGGTGCGGGGCCACGGCAACGTGACCGGCGCGGACAACGTCGTCTCCTGGCAGACGGGGTTCCCGTTCGGCGTCAACTTCAGCCGCGGCTATCCCCGCTTCAATCCCGGCGAGTTCACGACCGTGGACGTGCTGGCTCGCGGCGATGCCGACGCGGCGTTGATCATCGCCAGCGATCCGGCGTCCAATTTCCCCAAGCCGGCGATCGAGCACCTGAAGCGCATCCCCGTGATTGTGCTCGATCCCAAAGCCACGCTGACGAGCCGGCTGGCCCGCGTGGCGTTCACGACGGCGACCTACGGCATCAACGTGACGGGGACCGTGTACCGCATGGACGACGTGGCCCTCACCTTGCGGCCGGCCTTCCCATCGCCGTACCCGAGCGACGAGCAGGTGCTGACCGCCATCCGCGACCGGGTGCGCGTGCTGCTCGGTGGCAACCGGTTGCCGGCCGGCGCCGCGCCCATCGCCCCCGCCGTCGCCGCCGCCTCGTAAGCGCCGCGCGTCCCGGACCACGTCCCGTGGGATCGCCGCTGCGCATCGTCAACGGCCGGGTGTACGATCCCGCGAACGGCGTGAACGGCGTGGTGCGGGACGTGTGCGTCCGCGACGGAAAGATCGTGGACGACGTGCCGCCGGACGCCAAGCGAATCGACGCGACCGGCCTCGTCGTGATGCCCGGCGGCGTCGACATCCATTGTCACATCGCCGGCCCCAAGGTCAATCTCGCCCGCAAGGTGCAGCCCGAGACCCACCGGGACGACGTGCAGCTCCGCACCCGGGTCACGCGCTCCGGGACCGGCGGCACGGTGCCCTCCACGTTCGCGACCGGCTACCGCTACGCCACCCTCGGCTACACGACGGCCATGGAAGCGGCCGTGCCGCCGCTCGGCGCGCGGCACACGCTGGAGGAGTTCCACGACACGCCCGTGATCGACAAGGGCTTCTTCGTGCTGGTGGGCAACAACCTGCTGCTGTACCGGCTGCTGCAGGAGGGACGGCTCGAGGAGTTCCGGCACGCGCTCGCGTGGTGGCTGACGGTGACCAAGGCCTACGCCCCCAAGCTCGTCAATCCGGGCGGAGACGAGATGTGGAAAGGCCAGCGCAACGCCAATATCACCGCACTCGACGACAAGATCGGCGCGTTCGACCTGACGCCGCGCCGCGTCATCGCCGCCTTCATCGAAGCCGCGAACGCGCTGGGGCTGCCCCACCCGGTGCACATCCACTGCAACAACCTGGGCCACACCGGCAACGTCGAGACGACGCTCGAGACGATGCGCCTCGCCGAGGGCCGGCGCGCCCACATGGCGCACATTCAGTTCCACAGCTACGGCGCCGTCGCCGGGAAGAGCCGCAGCAACCCGACGTCGCGCGCGCGAGACATCGCCGAGTACGTCAACACGCACCCCAACATCAGCGCCGACGTCGGAGCCGTGATGTTCGGGCACTCGACCAGCATGACGGCGGACGCCCCGCTGGCGTACATGCTGTACCGCATCGCCGGGGGAAAGTGGGTGAACGCCGACACGGAGAACGAGAGCGGCTGCGGCATCGTCCCCTTCACCTACCAGGACCAGGTCTACACCAACGCCCTGCAGTGGGCCATCGGGCTCGAGCTGTTCCTCCTCTCGGAGGACCCTTGGCGCATGGTGTTCTCCACCGATCACCCGAACGGCGGCTCGTTCATGACCTACCCGCGGCTGATCCGCCTGCTCATGGACAGCGAGTTCCGCAAGCAGCAGATGGCCCAGGTGAACCAGAAGGCGCTCGACCATACCAGCCTGCGCGACCTGCAGGGGCGGGAGTACTCGCTCTACGAGATCGCGATCATCACGCGCGCCGGACCGGCTCGCCTGCTCGGCCTCACCGCTAAGGGCCACCTGGGCGTCGGAGCCGACGCCGACATCACCCTTTACGAAGAGGACGACGACAAGGAGAAGATGTTCGCGGCGCCGCGCTACGTCATCAAGGACGGCGAACTGATCGTCGAGGACCACGAGTTCCGCGACGACCACGGAGGGCGCGTGCTGCACGTGGCGCCGGCGTACGACGCCAAGATCGAGCAGGTGATCGAGCCGTTCTTCGAGGACTACTACACCATCCGGTTCGCCAATTACGCGGTGGACGACCGCTACCTGTCGCATCACCAGGTGATCCCGACGGCGGCCCCGGCCGCCGCGGCCACGCCCGCCGGAGCCGCGCGGCCGTGAGCCTCGCCCTCACCCTGCACACCGTACCCACGGTGCCGCTCGAGGCGGAGGTGCTGAGTCCGGCCCGACTGGCCGGCCTGTCCGCGCCCGAAGCGGCGAAGCTCACCGTGGTCTACGGCAATCAGCGGGCCGACCTGGGGGACTTTTTCAAGGTCGGGAAGGGCGCGGACGGCGAGCTGCACCTGACGGGCGATCTGGCCCGCGTGAAGCGGGTCGGGATGGGCATGGCGGAGGGCCGCATCGTGGTACACGGCTCCGCGGGCATGCACCTGGGGACCGGGATGACCGGCGGGGAGATCGTGGTGGAAGGCGACGCGGGCGATTGGGTGGGCTCGGAGATGACCGGGGGACGGATCACCGTCAAAGGGAACGCCGGCCACATGGTGGGCAGCGCGACCCGCGGCAGCGCCGTCGGCGTGCGCGGCGGTGAGATCCTCATCTTCGGGAACGTGGGCAACGAGGCCGGCAGCGGTATGCGGCGCGGGCTGATCGCGATCGGAGGCGACAGCGGCGACTTCGCCGGGGTGAACATGCTCGCCGGCACGATCGTCGTGCTCGGCAGGCTCGGCTGGCGCACCGGCGCGGGGATGGCCCGGGGGTCGATCATCTCGATGCATCCGGCGGAGCTCCTGCCCACGTTCGCCTACGCGTGCACTTACTCCCCGCTCTTCTTGCGCCTGTGCCTGCTGCACCTCGGGCGGCTGGGGTTGCCGGTCGCCCGCTCCCAGGTGGAGGGCCGCTATCAGCGCTGGTGCGGCGACGCGGTGGAGCTGAACCGGGGCGAAGTGCTGCTGCTCGATTCGGCGCCGGGGGCGTGACGATGATCGTACGCGGCGTGCTCATCGAGGACACGTTTGCCGAGGCGTTCACCATGCGCGTGGCGCGACTCATCATCACCGGCCGCACGCCGCGCTGGGCACGCGAAGCGGCCCTCAAGCTGACCGGCTTTGCAACGTCGGTGATCGGCTGCAAGTGCGAGGCAGGCATCGAGCGCGAGCTGGCCGAACGCGACACGCCCGACGGGCGCCCGGGGGTGAGCGTGCTGCTCCTCACCATGGACAAGGAGAGCCTGCCGCAGCGGCTGATCGAGCGGGTCGGCCAGACGGTGCTCACCTGCCCCACCACGGCGTGCTTCGACGGGCTGCCCCAGGCGCCCGACCGCCTACCCGTGGGCAAGGCGCTGCGGGCGTTTGGCGACGGCTTCCAGGCGAGTAAGGTGGTGGGCGAGCGGCGCTATTGGCGGCTGCCGGTGATGGAAGGAGAGTTCCTGGTCGAGGAGACGTTCGGGATGCAGAAGGGCGTGGGCGGGGGAAACTTCCTGATCCTGGCCGAGGACGCGGATGCGGCGCTCGAGGCCGCCGAGGCCGCCGTCGCCACGATCGCCGACCAGCCGGGCGTGATCCTTCCCTTCCCGGGCGGCGTGGTGCGCAGCGGCAGCAAGGTCGGCTCGAAGCGCTATAAGCGGATGATCGCCACGACCAACGACGCCTATAGCCCCACGCTGCGCGCGGTCACGGAGTCACAGCTCCCCGACGGCGTGAACAGCGTGCTCGAGATCGTGCTCGACGGCGTCGACGGGCCGGCGATCGAGTCGGCGATGCGAGTCGGGATCGACGCCGCCTGCCGGCCGGGCGTGAAGGCGATCACGGCGGGCAACTACGGCGGCAAGCTCGGGCCGCACCACTTCCATCTGCGCCGCATCATGAACGGCGGGCCGGCTACGGCGTGAGCACGGCGCTGGCCCTGAACGACCGGGCCGGAGCGATCGCCGACCGCATGGCCGCGAACGCGGACGCGCTGCGCGTCGCGGTGCGGACGCTCGCCGGTGGGACGCGGGTCATCGACGCCGGGATCGAGGTCCCCGGTGGGTACGGGGCGGGGCTGGCCCTCGCGGAGATCTGCATGGGGGGCCTCGGCCACATCGACTACGCGCCCACCGTGATCGACGGCGAGACGTGGCCGGGCGTCCGGGTGTGGACCGACCACCCCGCCGTCAGCTGCATGGCGTCGCAGTACGCGGGGTGGGCCATCCAGGTGGGGAAGTACTTCGCAATGGGCTCGGGCCCGTTGCGCGCCCATGCACGCGTCGAGCGCGAGCTGTTCGCGAAGCTCGGGTATGCCGAGCAGGCCGGGAGGGGCGTGCTGGTGCTCGAGACGCGCACCCTGCCGACCGACGAGGTGGCGGGCTGGGTGGGCGAGAAGGCGGGACTCGCGCCGAAGCAGATCACCTTCGTCGCGGCGCCGACGGCGAGCCTCGCGGGCGGCGTGCAGATCGCTGCGCGCATCCTCGAGACGGGGCTCCACAAGATGGACACCCTCGGGTTCGACGTGAACAAGATCGTCAGCGGCATCGGCATGGCGCCGGTGCCGCCGGTCGCGAAGAACGATCTGCGTGCCATCGGCCGCACCAACGACTGCATCCTGTACGGCGGTCGGGCCCGCTACACGGTGCGCGCCGGCGACGCCGAGCTGGCGGAGCTCGTCGCGAAGATCCCCGCGTCGGCCTCGAAGGATTACGGCACGCCGTTCTACGCCATCTTCAAGCGGTACGACGGAGACTTCTACAAGATCGATCCCCTGCTCTTCAGCCCCGCGGAAGTGTGGCTGACGAGCGCGGAGAGCGGAAAGACGTACCATGCCGGGCACCTCAATCCCGAGGTGCTCCGGGCGTCCCTCATCGACGCCCCCTAACCTCCATCAGGAGCCCGACTATGCAGCGGTCGTCCCTCGCCGTCTCCCTGTCCCTTGCCGCACTCGGCTTCGCCGCCGCATGCAACCGGCCGGCACCGCAGCAACAGCAGGCCGCCGCCCCCGCCGCCCCCGCCCCAGGGGTGCAATGGACGGCGGTGGTGCTGTACAACCAGCCGAAGGACACGGCCGCCTTCGAGAAGTACTATGCCGAGAAGCACGTCCCGCTGTTCGCGTCCCACGCGCAGGAGATCGGCGTCACGCGCGCGGAGCTCGTCCGGTTCTCCCCCTCCGCCGACGGCAAGCCGGCACCGGTCTACCGCGAGGCGGACCTGCGGTGGGACTCCAAGGAGGCGAGGGACAAAGGCATGGCCACGCCGGGCTTCAAGGCAGTCGCGGGAGACATCCCGAACTTCGCCACCGGCGGGTTCACCGTCTTGCTCGGGACGAAGACGAATTGAACGGATGCGAGACCCGGGTCGCGGCCGCGGCGCAGCTGGCGTGCCTGCTCGAGGCGCGCGCGCCCAAGCCCGGCAACGTGTCCCCCGCCACCTCGTTCCGCGACGCGACCTACGAGGACTTTCTCGCGAGCGCCGTGGCGATCGGCCCCGCCCTGGCGGCGGCCGGTCGCCGCCCGCTCGGCGTCACGATCCGCGCGGCGGTGGAGGCCACCGCCGGCTGGGTACCCTCCAATACCAACCTCGGCCTCGTCCTGCTGCTCGCGCCGCTCGCCCGGGCGGCCCTCCGCCCGGGTGAGGCGCCACTTCGGACCAGACTGCAGGCCACCCTCGCCGAAACCACCGTGGCCGACGCCCGCGAGACGTACGCCGCCATCCGCCGGGCCGCCCCGGGCGGTCTCGGTCGGGCCTCGGACCAGGACGTGGGCGGGGAGCCCACCGTCACGCTGCGCGAGGCGATGGCGCTCGCGGCCCCACGGGACGCAATCGCCCGCGAGTACACGACCGATTTCCAGGCCACGTTCGACACCGGGGCACCGGCCCTCGAGCGGGCGCTCGCCGCGGGGCTCGGATGGAGCGACGCCGTGGTCGAGACGTATCTCACCCTGCTCGGCGCCGCTCCCGACACCCACATCGCCCGCAAGCTCGGCGCAGACGAGGCAGTGCTGGTGCAGCACCAGGCGCGCGCGGCGCTCGACGCCGGCGGTGTGCGCACGGGGGCGGGACGGGACGCAATCGCGGCGCTCGACCGGGCGCTGCGCGACGACCGCAACTCGAGGAACCCCGGCGCCACGGCCGACTTGACGGGCGCCGCGATCTGCGTGCTACTGCTCGAAGGCGGGTGGCGGCGTCAGGAGGTGCCCGATGGTCGCGCGTAAGCATTTCCAAGTGTCGGTGACCAAAGACAACCACGTCTTCGCCTCGGCCCACTTCATCACGTTCCCGGGACACCGCTGCGAGACCCTGCACGGCCACAACTATCGCACGCGCGTGGTGGTCGAGGGCGGGCTCGATCCCGAAGCGCATTACGTCGTCGACTTTGCCGAGCTCAAGCAGCTGATGAAGCGGCTCACGGACGAGATCGATCACAAGGTGCTGCTGCCCCTCGAGAACCCGAAACTCCAGATCCGCGAAGAGGGCGACACCGTCGCCGTCGCCGTCAACGGCAGGCCCCGCTATGTGTTTCCGAGGGTCGATTGCGCGCTGCTGCCGATCCCCAACACGACGGTCGAGATGCTCGCGCAGTACCTGGCAGGGCTGGTCCGCCGCGAGCTCACCGCGTCGCCGGGGGTGGAGCTGCGGGCAGTCGAGGTCGAAGTCGAGGAGAACTTCGGTCAGTCCGCCACCTTCCGCGAAACGTTCGAGTGATGGCCGCGGCGCCGCACCCGGTCGAGGTCGGCGGCGGAGAGCCGCCCATCGTGCAGCGCCGTGGCCACGAGCGCGCCATCGCACCCCACATCCGCGAGCCGCTCCAGGTCGTGGCGCGAGCCGACGCCGCCGCCCACGAGGAGCTCGACCGCGGGATGGGCGCACCGCAGCTCGGCCACGAGGGTCAGGTCGGGGCCGAGCCCTGTGCCCACCCGGGCGAGATCGAGCACCAGCAGTGCGGAAACACCCACCGTCACGGCGGCGCGCGCGAGGTCGAGCGGCGCGCCGCGGTGGCGCGCCCCCGCCCGGACGAGCGGGGTCCCGCCCCGCAGATCCAGGCTGAACACGATGCGCTCGCGCCCGACCGCAGTGGCGATCGCCCGCAGGGCGTCGAAGGCGGGCAGCGTCTCGAGTCCCACGACTACGCGCCCCACGCCGTCCGCCACGGCCTCTCCCGCCCGGGCCGGATCCGCCGCTCCGTTGTCGAGCAGCAGCCGCAGGCCTGCCCCGCCGAGCGATCGAATCAACGCGCGTTGCGGGGGCGCGCCCGCGATCGCATCCAGGTCCGCGACGTAGCATTCGTCGCAGCCGAGTCGCCGGTACGCTTGCGCCAGGGCGACGGCGTCTCCGGCCGGCCGGCCCGGCGCGAGC
>JAEHDT010000045.1 GCA_016880225.1 Gemmatimonadota bacterium
CCTGAAAACGATCAGCAAGATGGTGCTGAAAACGCTGAGCTAGGAGAGGTTCGTTGCGCTGGACCCTGCCCAACATCCTCACCCTCGCGCGCATCTGCCTCACGCCCGTCATCGCCCTGCTGCCGTTTATCCAGGGGTACTGGCCGAAGGTGATCGCCTTCCTCATCTTCCTCGCCGCCGGCGCCTCGGATGTCGTAGACGGCTATCTGGCGCGGCGCTACAACGCGGTCAGCGAGCTGGGCCAGCTGCTCGACCCCATCGCCGACAAGCTGCTGCTGTTCGCCACATTGATCCCGATCTTCTGGCTCACCCGGCACCCCACCATCCTGGTGGACTACCGCATCCCGTGGTGGGGGAGCTTCCCGGTGTGGGTGGCGCTGCTGCTCGTGGGACGGGAGCTCCTGATCACGGCGTTCCGCTTCTTCGCGAAGCGGCGCGGGGTCGTGATCCCTGCGATGGGCGCGGGGAAGCTCAAGGCGGTCGTGCAAAACGTGTTCATCGGGGCGACGCTGTTCTGGTTCGCATGGAAGGACGCGCTCGCGACCCACGCCTTTGCCGGGTGGTTCCGGACTTTTTGGGACGAGTTCCATGGCGCCGTGGTGGCCCTGACGCTCGCCGGAGCGATTTTCCTCACCGTGTACTCGCTGATCGTGTACCTGTACCGTTACCGCGCGCTCTTCAAGGGCGGCGGGTGAAGCTCGAAGTCCTCACCATCGGTACCGAGCTCTTGCTCGGTCACACCGTGGACACGAATGCGGCCGAGCTGGGCCGGGCGTTCGCGGCCGCGGGCGCCGAGATCACGCGCCGCACCACCGTTCCCGACCGGCCCGAGGCCATCCGCGTGGCGGTCGCGGAGGCGCTTGAGCGCACCGGCTTCGTGATCACAACCGGCGGCTTGGGGCCCACCAGCGACGACATGACCAAGACCGTGGTGGCCGAGCTGCTCGGCAAGCGGCTCGTGCTCGACGCGCCGCTGCTCGCGAGCATCAAGGCGCGGTTCGATCGGATGAACCGCGTCATGCCCGCCATCAACCGTACCCAGGCCGAGATCCCGGAAGGCGCCACGATCCTCGCCAACCCGCGCGGTACCGCCCCCGGGCTGTGGGTGCAGGACGGGCGGGGCCGGGTGGTCGTGCTGCTGCCCGGCGTGCCGCGCGAGATGCGGGGGCTCCTGGTCGAGGAAGTGCTGCCGCGGCTGCTCGAGCGCCAGGGAGGATCGCACGCCGTGGTGCGGTCGCGCACGGTGCGCACCACCGGCGTCTCGGAGTCGGCCGTGGCGGAGCGCGTCGGATCGATCGAGCCCGACATCGCGCCGCTCACCCTGGCCTACCTGCCGTCCGTGGACGGCGTGGACCTGCGGATCACCGCGTGGGGCCTCCCGCCGGCGGAGGCGGACGCACGGCTTGCGGCCGCGGCAGAGCGCCTCAGGGCTGCGGCGGGCGAGCACGGCTACGGCACGGACGACGCCGATCTCGCCGCCGTGGTGTTGGATGCGTTGCGACGCGGGCGCCATCGCCTCGGTATCGCCGAGTCGTGCACCGGCGGATTGGTCGCCGAGCGCATCACCAATGTTCCCGGGGCGTCGGACACGTTCATCGGCGGCGTCGTCGCCTACGCCGACGTGATCAAGACCGCGGCGCTTAAGGTGCCGCTCGAAATCCTCGAAGCCCACGGTGCGGTCTCCGAGCAGACGGTGCGAGCCATGGCGGAGGGAGCGCAGCGGCTCTTCTCAGCCGACGCGGGGCTCGCGGTGACGGGAATCGCGGGTCCAGGCGGTGGGACGCCCGACAAGCCGGTGGGAACCGTCTGGCTCGCCGCCCGCGTGCACACCACGACGCGGGCGGTGAAGCGCGTGTTCCCGGGCGATCGCCGTGAGATTCGCGCCCGCGCCGCGCAGGCGGCCCTCGACCTGCTCCGTCGGCTGCTCGCCGAGTCGTAGATGCCCGCCTTCGTCGCGCCCGACGGCACCCAGCTCATCTACGACTTGTACGAGGCGGCGGCGCCGCGCGCCGCCGTGCTGCTGCTCCACGGCTGGTCCGATCACGCGGGGCGCTGGCGCGAGGCGGGCGAGCGGTTGCGCGACGCCGGCTACTCGGCATACGCGCTCGACATGCGCGGGCACGGTCGCTCTGGAGGGCGCCGCGGGCATCTGTCGCGCTTCAGCCAGCTGCTGGGGGACCTGCAGGCGTTCCGCCGCGTGGTGCGGCTCCGCACCGAGCGCCCCCAGGTTCTGGTGGGCATCTCGTTCGGAGGGCTCGTGGCCCTCCGTTACCTGGAGACCCAGCCGAGCGATCCGATCAGCGGCGCTGTGGTGGTGTCCCCGTGGTTCGGGCTCGCCTTCCGGCCGCCCGCCTGGAAGCTCCTCGCCGGCCGGGTGCTCGCCGATCTGTGGCCCACCCTGCCGATCCCCGCGCGCATCGATGCCGACGCGCTGAGCCGCGACCCGGCGGTGAATCAGGCGTACGCCGCCGACCCCGCGGCGCACAGCGTGATGACACCGGGGGCGTGGCGTGAGATTCAATGGGCCCAGCGCGCCGTGGCGGCCGACGGCTATCGGATCGAGTCGCCACTCCTGTTCCTGCTCGCCGGCGAGGACCGTGTTGTGGACGCGCACCTGGCGCGGGCGTTCGCCGACAGCCTCAAGAGCGCCGTGCGCGTGCGTTGGTATCCCGAGATGTACCACGAGGTGCTGCACGACCCGCAGCGCGATGTGGCGTTCGACGACCTCACCGCGTTTCTCGCGGGCCGGCTGTAACCACCGGCACCCGCTGCCCGTAGGTCGAGCGCGCCCGGCCGCCCGCTCGACAGGCCAGGTGTGCGCGGCTATCTTCTTGTGACATAGTAATTTCCGAACTCGACCCGGCCGGGACCCAGCCAAAACGGCGCAGGCCAGGCGGCATATCGGTTGCGAACGAAGCGCACGACCCATGGATGAGAAACAGCAGCGGCCCCAGGTGCCGGCACAGCCGGACGAGCCCGACCCGCCGTCGTCCGGTGCGCTGATCGAGCCGCCGGAAGAGGCGGTACTGCGCCTCGAGAGCGAGGTCGCCGATCTCAAGGACAAATACCTCCGGCTCGCGGCCGAATACGACAACTTTCGCAAGCGCAGTCTCAAGGAGCGCACCGAGCTGTGGGGACGTGCTCAGATGGATCTGTTGCAGCGGCTGGTGGACGCGCTCGACGACCTGGCACGGTTCGCGCACGTGGACCCGGCCGGGACCGATGCCAAGACGATCCACGACGGCGTGGACATGGTGGACCGCAAGCTCTGGAAGGAGCTCGAGGCTGTGGGCGTCACGCGCGTCGAGCAGGTCGGAGTCCCGTTCGACCCCAACCTGCACGAGGCGGTGACCACGCGGCCCGCCGACCATGCGGCGGAGGATCACACGGTGGGCGCGGTGCTACAGCCTGGGTACCGGATGGGTGGCGTGCTGATCCGGCCGGCGCGGGTGGTGGTGCTGACCTGGGCGGGGGACGAGGACAGGGGGAAGACGGAAGCGTAGATGGCGGCCCAGCGGGACTACTACCAGACCCTCGGCGTGCCCGAGAGCGCCACGACCGACGAGATCAAGAAGGCGTTCCGCCGGCTCGCCAAGCAGTATCACCCCGACCGCAACCCCAACAATCCGCAGGCCGCCGAGCGCTTCAAGGAAATCAACGAGGCGCACGACGTGCTGAGCGACGCGGACAAGCGGAAGAAGTACGACCAGTTGCGGCGCTACGGCGCGTACGCGGGCGCGGGGCGGGGGTTCGGCGGCCCGTCGTCCCCGGGCGGGCCGACCGAAGGCTCGGACTTCGACCTGTCGGACCTGGGGTCGTTCGGCGGGCTGGGTGACATCTTCTCCTCGATCTTCGGCCGGCGCGGCGGCGGGACGCGGGGCGACGAGGAAGAAGAGATCGAGACCGCGGTCTCGATCCCGTTCCGCGTGGCGGCGCTCGGGGGCAAGATCCCCGTCACGCTCACGCTGCCGCAGGTGTGTCCGACGTGCGGCGGCTCCGGAGGCGCACCGGGAGCGACGTTCTCGACGTGCCCCGAGTGCCGGGGGCGGGGCACGATCTCGTTCGGGCAGGGAGGCTTCGCCGTGCAGCGGCCGTGCCCCGTGTGTCGGGGCCGCGGCAAGGTGCCGTCGCAACGCTGTCCCACCTGTCAGGGCTCGGGCGAGGTGCGGCTCGAGAAGCGGCTCACGATCACGATCCCGCCAGGAACGGAAGACGGGACGCGCCTCCGCCTCAGGGGCCAGGGAGCGAGGGGCCGGGGCGACGTGGTGGTCGCGATCCAGGTCGAGCCCGATCGCTTCTTCCGCCGCGAGGGCCTCGACGTGATCGGCGTCGTGCCGGTCAACCTCGCGCAGGCGCTGCTCGGCTCCAAGATCAAGGTGCGCACGCTCGATGGGAAACGCGTGGTGCTGAAAGTGCCCCCCGGCACCCAACACGGCCAGAAGTTCCGGATTCCCGAGCAGGGGATCGAGCGCAACGGGCGGCGGGGCGATCAGTACGTGGAGATCCATGTGCAGATTCCCGAGCAGCTCTCGCCCGAGCAACAAGCGGCGCTGCGGGAGTTCGCCGAGAAGAGCGGGATGAAGTACTAGAGCGCGAGGGCCATGACCAGCGCGCTCGCGGGACAGGCGGTCGTGAACTCGGTGGACTGCAGCACGGCGGGCTCCACGCTCGCTCGCGTGACGACCTCGAAGCCGAACTTCGGGAAGAACTGCGCGGCCGTCTCCGTGAGGAGATACACCGTGCGCACGCCGCCGCCGCGGGCGAGCGCGAGGGCTGCGCTGGTGAGCGCCTGACCGACTCCCCGGCCGCGCAGCGGCGCGGCGACCGCGACCGAGCGCAGCAGGGCGGCGCGTCCATACAGCTCGAGCGCGGCGCAGCCTACGAGGCGTCCCCGGTCGTGCGCCACGAGCGTCGTCGCGAGGTGCTCGTCCAGGCCGGCGCGCGGTAGCCCGTTGGCGTCGAGCAGCGCGAAGACGGCGGCGAGGTCCGCCGGGGCGGCGGGGGCGATGTCGGGTGTCATGTTGCGCGCGTGCAGCCCTTGCTCGGCGGTGCGGCCCGTGGTAGTGTGTAGGCCCTATGCTGACGTTCGCCGATCTGGGCACGAATCGCAACCGGAACAACGCCGGGGGGTCGGGGGCGTAGCGTTCTGAGCCGTGCTCGAACGCGCCCCCGGCACCGAGCGGTTCCGGGGGCGCGGTCACTCTTGGGGTGTAGGTCAACTGGCAGACCGCCCGGCTGTTAACCGGGAAGTTGGAGGTTCGAGTCCTCCCGCCCCAGTTCTCCCCCGGCTCCACGCCGGAACCCGCATGAACATCCGACGGATCGCGGCCTTCGCAGGAACGGCAGTCGTCGTCGCCACCTTCGCTCTCGTCGTACGTCCGCTGGCACGGCACGTCACGGGGCTAGGTGGTGAGCTCGCCACGACGGCGCGGCAGCTCGCAAGCGCACCCGAAAGCGTGCAGGACGCCGCGGTGCAGCAGCGCTTTCGCATGCGCCGAACCGCGATCGCGGCGATGCACGCGGACCTGCTGAAGAAGGTCGCGGCCGAATCCGCCTTCTTCGCGGACTCGGGTTACTTCACCGACGCCTTGCCGCGAGCGTACTGGTTCGAGCCGGGCCGGGGCAACATGTTCGAGGCCGTTCGGTTGACCCGCCATGGCTGGTGGACGACGATCTACAACGTGAATCTCTCCATCGCGTGCGCGGTCGCGGTCGGCGGGGACACGACCATCGGTGATGCTCCTCAGGGGCAGCCCGTTTGCTTCGACGGGGGTCCACTGGGACCCGCACCGACGACCCGCGAGGCGTGTCGGGCGAAGGACTACTTCCAGTGGGACCAGGAGCACGCGGTGTGCCGCCGGGCGACGCTCTGAGCCTGCAGTCCTAACGGCCGGCACCCCTTGACCGTACTGGAAAGCAAGGGCTTATCATTCGCTAACGGTCGCCAGGCGGTCCCATGCTCCTTCCGCTCTTCGTCGCACTGCTCCAGACCACTGCCTCCGCCCCCCGGGACGCGCGACCGGTGCGCGTCTGGCTCGGTCAGGGCAGCCTCCTGACCCGCGGCACCCCCGTTCAGGTCTACGTTCAGGCCAGCCAGGACGGCAACCTCATCGTGCTGCATCGCCGCACCGACGGGCGGATCGAAGTGCTGTTCCCCGCCAGCCCGAAGGACGACCCGTACGTGCGGGCGGGGACGTACGAGATCCAGGCGACCCGGGACCGCGTTGCCTTTGTGGTGGCCGAGCCGGACGGGTCGGGGCTGGTGCTCGCGGCACTCGCGCCCACGGCCTATCGGTTCGACGAGTTCGTGCGCGCTGCGGCGTGGAATCCCGACGCGCTCGCACCCTCTTGGAGCGGGTCGGACGGCGAGGGTTCCCTGTCGGACATCGTGCAGCGCATGCTGGGCGACGGCTACTTCAATTACGACATCGCGACTTATACCGTGGCGCCGCCGGCCTATGCCATGGCGCAAGACACGGGCGTGACCTACCCCCCAGCCCCGTACCCGACCTGCACCGATTGCACCTTCATCGGATACCAGGAGAACGTGTACGAGCCGCTGGCGTTGTGCGATGCATTCTTCTCCCCGTGCCTCTCCGGTCGGGGGTTCCGCCACCACGGGCGGGCGGGGGCCGGGACAGCCACCGCTCCTCCGACCAGCACGATCGCGCTGTCGATGCGCGGGTCGGCGAGCGCGGCCGTGATACCACAGAACGGAAGAGCCGCGGGCGGGTTCGTCCGGAAGGCGCCGGCGTCGAGCCCGCCGATCGAACCTCGAGCACGCGCCGCCGGGGCCTCGATCCAGGCGATTCCGCTCACTCCGGGGCGACCGGTGGTCGCGCGGGCGCCGGCTCCGCCCGCCGTACCCACCCGGCGTCGGATCATCAGCGCGCCGGCGGACCCCAGTCCCACGCAGGTCGTGCGACTCGCGCTGACGTCGACTCCGGTGCAGGACGAGCCCGACGAGGCGCCGCGCCGCACGGGCACCATCGCCCTGACCGGGCTCACTGTGACGCCGCCAGCCGCGTCCGCGCGCGCGGAGCGCCCAGCGCGTCTCGCCCCGGCGCCGCGGGATGCTACCCCGGTCGCGGTACGCGAGCCCGCGGTGGCGCAGGCGCCGCCGCGCACTCGCAGTGTCGCGGTCGCAGAGGTTGGGGGAAGGGCGGGGGCTGGAACGGC
>JAEHDT010000046.1 GCA_016880225.1 Gemmatimonadota bacterium
GGCGGCGCGGAGCGCCTGCGCCAGGCCGTCGCCGTCGCGCGCGAATGCGTCGGGGACGTGGCTCGCCAGGACGGCCAGGAACTCATGCTCGAGGCGCCCAAGGCGCGTCCCCGCCCCGGCGGCGGACGCGTCCACGTGAGGCGCCGCTGCAAGTTCAGGACGCCGCCGTCTCAGCCACACGGCGAGCGGCGGCAAGAACAGCGCGGCGAGCCACCCCGGGACGTCGAGGGCCCGGACCACGCGATCGGCCCAAGGCTCGGGACCGACCGGGAGCAACGGCGGCAACGAGCGCGCCGCCCGCGGTTCCGCGCCTGCCGCGACGGTCAGGGCTCGTGGCGCTGCGGCGGTCACTTGGTACTTGCCCGCCGCGATGTCGAAATAGTCGTACCGCACGTCGGGCAGGACGACACTGCCCGCCGAGTCCGGCACGGCGAGGAAGCGAAACGTCTTGCTCCCCGCGATGCGTCCTTGCTCCGGCGCGAGGCGTACCTCCGTCTCGGCGGGGTACGTGCGAAAACCCGGCGGCCAACGCAGCACCGGTTCCGGCCAGAGCGCCACGTTGCCGACCCCGGTGATCGTCGCGGCGACCTCGAGGGGTTCACCGACGCGCGCCTCCGCCGGCTCGATGCGCAAATCGAGCGTGAGTCCCTGCCCCACCGCGCCGCGATCGCCGGCGGGCGCGCCCGCCGCGGGCAGGGGCAGCACGACGACACTCACGGAATCGCTGTGCAGCGAGTAGCGCTCCTCGCGGCTGAAGAACGAGAACGTCACGGGGACCGCGTAGTCGACGGAGGCGGGGGGCACCGTGACGCGGCCCGCCGCGAGCGGAAACACGATCTGATGCGTGATGAACAGGTCCATCCACTTCCCACCGACTTGGCGCGCGGCCGCGATGCCGGTCGGCGTCGAAGGTGGGTACGCCCAGACTCCCTCCGGTGTGATCATGGTCAGAAGAGGCGCTCGGCGCATGCGCTCGCGCAGCTCGCGCGGCACCCACGCCGCGGCGATCAGATCGACTTGCTGACCTACGCGGACCGTGTCATCGGGGACGATCATCGTGAGGGCCACGTCATCGGCGCGTCGCGGCGGCTGCGCACTCTCGAGCAGAGCCCGCACCAGCGGACTGAGGGCCGTGGCGACACCCGCAGCGGCGCTGTCCACCGTGATGAGGATCGGCTCGGTCGCCACGCGACTCTCGCCCTGGCGGACGCCCACGGGCCCGATCAGGATCGCTCCCGGCTGCTCGGCGCGGAGCTGTAGCTCCCGCACGGTGGTCCGGACCGGGCCCGCGGTGCCGCTCATCGATACCTCGGTCAGGTCGCGCGAGCCGACGATCGCGAAGCCGGCGAGCGGAGGGAGAATGATCTCGAGCTGGTCGGTCGACCGCGTGCGTGCGCGCACGGTGAGCATCAGCTCCTCGCCGACGGCGAGACGCGTGCGGTCCACGGTGGCCGTCACTTCGGCACCCTGCAGGGTGACGGCCGACAGGGCCGCGAGGAGCAGCGCGGAGGTCACCAGTCCTTCACTCCGGCGGCGACGGCGCGCCGGTTGCGGCCGGTGCGATCACGCCGGGTCCGCAGCTCTTCCTGGCCGATCGACCGCAGCACCTGATCCGCCTGCGCTTCGTTGAGCCCGCCCGAGGCCCCGCTCGGCGGCGGAGGGTTCGACGCACCGCTACCACGCTGCTGGTCGGGCGGTGCACCCCCGGAGGGCGTGGGCGAGGGCCGCGGGTTCGGGCGGTTGGACGACGACCGGTGCATCCGGTTCACCAGCTCGAGATTCCACTTGGCGGGGACGTGTCGGGGCCTGAGAAGCAAAGCCTCGCGGTACGCGCGCTCCGCGTTGGCGAGATGCGCGTCGCGGTTGGCCGTGTCCACGCGCGCTTGCGCGAGTCCGAGCAGCCCGAGGTTGTAGAGTGCGCGGAACCGGATATCGGGATCGAGCGACGCGGCGGCGCGCGCGAGGTCGGCGCGCGCGGCGTCGGCGTCACCGGCCGCCAGGGCCGCCGTTCCCGCGTTGTACCAGGCCGTGTCGTCGCCCTGGCTGAGTGACAGCTCGGCGGCGTAGGCGCGCGCGGCTTCCGCGATGTTGCCGCGATCCCACGCTTTCTCCGCGGCGGACCGCGGGCGCGGCGGTACGGGGGGGGGGGGCGCTCGGCGGCTGCTGCGCGCCGGCGGGACGCACCGCGAACAATGCGAGCGCGATGAGCGCGGCCGTGCGTCGCGTCGCCGTCTGCACGCCGAGCAGCACGAGCGCGAGCAGCAGGGGGATCCACGCGCGGGGCCGGCCCCGCTGGGTGCGGCTCTCGGTCGCCGTGGCGCGCTTGTACGAGGCTACGAGGTCGCGCACGGCGCCCGCTTGGTCCGGCAGCTCCGCCGCGACGAGCGTGCCTTGAGCGGCGTCGGCGATGGCCCCCAGGACCGCGTCTTCCCGCGCGGTCTCGATCACGTTGCCATCCATGTCGCGCTGCCACGCGACCAGCGTGCCGCGCTCGTCGCGCACGGGGATGCGGGCAGGATCGCGCCCTCCCTCCGCCACGAGGATGAGATGGATGCCGAGCTCTCCGAGCCGCCGCGCCTCGCGCGCCGAGCTCGCGAGCGAGTCATGTCCCTCACCATCGGTGAACACCACCAACACGCGGTCCGCGATCTCCGGACTGGCGCGCAGCAGCTCCGCGCCCTGCGCGAGAGCCGGGGCGAGCGAGGTCCCACCCTCGGAGGCCACGTCCGGATCGAGGGCGTCGAGATAGAGCGTGAGTGCCGGTCCATCTACGGAGAGGGGCGACAGGATGTAGCTCGTCCCCGCGAAGGCCACGAGACCGAGCCGGTCGCCATCCAAGTCTTGGACGAGCCGCCGCGCCTCGCGCAGGGCGCGATTGAGCCGGCTCCCGGAGGCGTCTTCCGCCAGCATCGAGCGCGAGACGTCCATGGCGATGACGAGGTTCAGCCCCCGCGTCTCCGTGACGATTCTCTCCTCACCCCAGCGCGGGCCGGCGAGGGCGACGGCGGCGAGGCCCGCCGCCAGTCCCAGCGTACCGGACCCCAGACGGCCCGCCGAGCGGGCGATGCGCGCCGTTTGCTCGGACCAGGCCGCCGCGCGGCGGATGCGCGCGCGCCGCGCCCACGCGGCCGCGAACCACACCGCCGCAACGAGGAGCGGCGACAGCGCAACGACGATCGGGGCGTCGAAGGTCACTAGGGCACCCGCACCGCGAATGTCGCGGACACCAGCAACTCCAACGCCAGGGCGAGGAGGCCGAGGCCGAGCGGCCACCGGTAGGCTTCGTCGTACCGGCGGTACACGAGATGCTGCACCGGCGCCTTCTCGAGGCGATTGATTTCCCCGAAGATGTTGGCGAGCGACGTGGCATCGGTCGCCCGGAAGTAGCGGGCGCCGGTCGTGCGCGACACCTCGCTCAGCAGTTGCTCGTCGATCTTGACCGGCATCGTCTGATAGCGGAGCCCGAGGGGCCCCTGCCCCGTGGGCACCGGCGCCTCGCCCACCGTTCCGACGCCGATCGTGTAAATGCGGATGCCGAACGCCGCGGCAGCGTGCGCGGCGGTGCGTGGGTCCACGGTGCCCGCGTTGTTCTCACCGTCGGTCAGCAAGATGATCACTTTGCTTTTTCCCGGCGCACGGCGCAGCCGGTTGGCGGCCGTCGCGATGCCGGTCCCGATGGCCGTGCCGTCTTCCAGAATGCCGATCCGCAGGTGCCGAATCGCCTCCTCGAGGACGGCGTAGTCCGTGGTGATCGGCACTTGGGTGAGCGCTTGACCCGCGAACGCCACCAGCCCGATGCGATCGGACGAGCGGGCGCGCACGAAGTCGATGGCGGTCCGTCGCGCCACGTCGAGCCGATTCGCCGGCGCGAAGTCTTCCGCCAGCATGCTGCTCGAGAGATCGAGCGCGAGCACGATCGAGATCCCCTCGCTGTGCAGCTCGGCCCGCGCCGAGCCGA
>JAEHDT010000281.1 GCA_016880225.1 Gemmatimonadota bacterium
AGGCGGCGCTCGAGCGCCGCGCGCGCCTTCTGTACTTCCACGCGCGCAGCGGGCAGGGCGCGGGCGGGCGCGCCGGCGTCCTCCGCGGCGATTTCGACCACCCGCACCGCCGCGCCCTCGAACGCCGCCCGCACGCCCTCGGGCAGCCGGTCGAGCCGGGTGATCGCGAGCTCCTCCGCATCCTGCGCGACGGTGCGGAGCCGGCGATCGGCGCCGCGCCGGCGGATGGCCGCGGCGACGTAGGCCCGCACGATCGGCGTGACGCCCGCGTAGCCGACCACACGCCACTGCTCGATGCCGTCGAGAAATCCTGTGCCCGCGGGCGAGAGGGGGCGCGCCCCTGAGAGCGAGTGAGTCCGGAGCTCGCGGTCTTCCACGGGGTCGGCGCCGGTGAACTCCTCGGCGTCGCTCTTGCCGAGACTCGCCTCGGGCACGAAGGAGGCGGGCACGACGCCCGCCGCGAGGATCGCGTCGACCCACGGCCGAGGCGCGGGAGGCACGCTCACCGTGTCCGCAGCGCCCAGCCCAGGTAGGTCACGCTCAGGTCGTCGGTGAGCACGCGGCGGCCGCTGCCGTCGCCCGCCCGCGCCACCCCTTTCATCTCCTGCAGCACCATGCCGTTCCTGGCGAGCTTCTCGGTCAGCTCCTCGGGGATGATGAAACGCCGGAAGTCGTGGAACCCCTCGGGCATGGTGTGCTGCACGTATTCCTCTTCCCAGATCAACTGGAGGAACCCGGCGATGGTGCGGTTGTGGGTGAGGAAGCCGAGCCCGCCGCCCGGCGCGAGTACGCGGGCGATGGCGGCGATGGTGCGCTCCAAGTCGTCCACATGCTCGAGCACGTCCACCGCGAATACCAAGTCGAACGTGCCCTCGAGGCCCGCGCCGCTCAGGTCCTCCGCCGTGCCGCGGCGATAGTCGATCGCGAGCCCCGCGCGCTTGGCGTGCTCACGCGCCTCGGCGAGGGACTTCTCGGAGGGGTCGATGCCCGTCACCACGGCCCCTTCCGCCGCCAGCGTCTCGGCGAGGATCCCACCGCCGCAGCCGACGTCGAGCACGCGCTTGCCCCCGAACCCGCCGAATACCTCCCGGAAGTACTCCACCCGGGTCACGTTCAGCTCGTGCAGCCCGGCGAAGGGGCCGGAGGCGCTCCACCACACGCCGGGAACGCGCTCCACCAGGCGCTCGTACTTCTCGGACTCGGCGAGACCGCCGAGGCGAGGGAGCTGGTCGGACATGGGACATAAATCTAGGGCGTTGGCGAGGATGTGGAGGCACCCCCAACCTCCTTAGAAGTTCAGCCAGCGACTCCACTTCACGAGCAGCACGTTCTCGGGCGCCGTCCGGAACAGGTCGCGCGCGTCACGCCCCAACCGAAACGCTCCGTCGCTCGTTTCCGCATCGCGTCGCTGGGACCACACCACGAACAGCGTCGAGCCCGGCCGGTACTCCCAGCGCAGCACCGCGTTCGAACGGAACCGCTTCACGTTGAACGCGGGGTCGTCGAAGCGCACGTCGGCCGTCCCGTCGGCGTCGAGGTCGGCCTGGAGCGAGTCGCCCATGCGAACGGCGGTGAACCGCCGGAATCGCCGGGCGTAGACGCCGGCGCGCGGGTCCACGATCTCCTTGTAGTCGCCGTAGCGCGCCGCCGACAGGAACGGCTGCGCGTACAGCTGCAACGTGAGCGTGGGCGCGAACGCCACGTCGAGCCGGGTGGTGAGCCCGAGCGTCGTCCAGTCGATGGCGCCGACGACGTAATGCGGCGTCGCCGACGTGCTCGCCTGGTCCACGTAGAACAGGTCGCTCTTCTGTCGCGACACGCTCGGCCCGAGAGCGAGCGTGACGCTCGCGGACGGCCGCCATTGGACGGTGGGCGACACGCTCGCCGACCACGTCCCCGGGGCGCGGGCCCGCATCGCCTGGAAGCTCCCGTCCAGCCGCAGCGAGCCGCGCCACGGCGAGTAGAACGACCCGTATGCCGTGTAAAACCCGTCTTCCGCGAGCAGCGGGCCGCCGCGCAGGCGCAGCGTGTTCGCGGGCAGGCCCCAGCCGAGCCGCACGAATCCGCCCCAGAAGTTCCTGAACTCGCCGCGCAGGTCCACGTTCGCCTGCGTGAAGAAGCGCTCGCCCGCCGTGGTCCACCACGACCAGGTGTTGGCGTACACCGACCAGAAGTTGAACGCCCCGGTCGCCTGGGGGCGCTCGTGGCCCACCCAGGTGAAGTTCTCGATCCAGTCGGCACGATGCTCGATCCCGAGGTCGTTGACCTCGAACCCGGGCGAGCGGGCGTACAGAGCGTTGCCGTAGCGCCAC
>JAEHDT010000282.1 GCA_016880225.1 Gemmatimonadota bacterium
ATGACGCCGCGGTAGCGGATGCGCTTGTACTTGCCGCAGTGGCACTCCCAGTCCTTCACCGGGCCGAAGATGCGCTCGCAGAACAGCCCGTCGCGCTCCGGCTTGAACGACCGGTAGTTGATGGTCTCGGGCTTGGTCACCTCGCCCCACGACCACCAGGTGCGCTGCCCCTGCAGCTCGAGCCGCTCGCGCTCCTTCGAGTCGCGGGGCCCGCGGATCTCCTCCGGGGAGGCGATCCGGATCTGGATGTAATCGAAGCTCGAGCTCTTCGGCTCGCGCCCGCTCCGGAAATCGATCATCGGTTCTCCCTCCCCTTTACTCTTCAACGTCCTCGGTGGTGCCCAGGGTGACCTTCAGCCCCAGGGCCTGGAGTTCCTTCACCAACACGTTGAAGGACTCGGGGATGCCGGGTTTCGGCAGGTTCTGCCCCTTTACGATCGCCTCGTACACGCGGCTGCGGCCGTTCACGTCGTCGGACTTGACCGTCAGGATCTCCTGCAGCGTGTGCGCCGCACCGTAGGCTTCGAGCGCCCAGACCTCCATCTCGCCGAACCGCTGGCCGCCGAACTGCGCCTTGCCGGCGAGCGGCTGCTGCGTGACCAGCGAGTAGGGCCCGATGGAGCGGGCGTGGATCTTGTCGTCCACCAGGTGCGACAGCTTCATCATGTAGATCGAGCCGACGGTCACGTCGGAGGCGAAGTACTCTCCCGACCGTCCGTCGCGCAGCCGCGCCTTCCCGGTCGGCGTCAATCCCGCCACCTTGAGCAGCTCGTTCGCCGCCTGGTCCAGGTCCGCCTCGGACTTGGGGCCGAGCAGCGCGGCGAGCGCCGGCAACCCCACCGACTCGAGCACCTCGGCCGGCTTGTCGTGCTCCAGGAACTTGTCGCTCTCCTTGAGCCCCGCCTTGAGCGCGGCCTGCTCGGCCTTGCCGACGTCCTCGCCCTCGAGCCGCACCTGATGGAACTCGCGCTCCGCGCGCCGCAGTTCGAGCTCGCGGTCGGCCAGCTGCTTCGCGGCCGCCTTGAGGAAGTCCACGAACTGGTGATGCACGTCGCGCGTCCCCTGCGCGAGCGTCCGGCTCGCCAGCAAACCGATCCCCGACTTGGCGAGGTCGGGACGACCGCCGTTCGTAGCCGGCAGCCGCCCGAGATCGTCGGCGATGCGGCGTACCGTCTCGGAGTCGAGCTCGGGTGGCCGCGTGGTAAGGCGCAGCGCTTCGGCGGCCCAGGACAGGCCGGCGAGGCGCAACAGCACGCCGATCTCGGTCTC
This sequence comes from Gemmatimonadota bacterium, assembly GCA_016880225.1. GTDB lineage: Bacteria > Gemmatimonadota > Gemmatimonadetes > Gemmatimonadales > GWC2-71-9 > AG41. The sequence goes on from JAEHDT010000282.1 coordinate 1,270, forward strand.
GTCCGCGCCCTGGAACACGGGGGTCTTGGCCTCGAAGCCGAGGATCGCCGCCGCCCAGCCGAGATGCGTCTCGAGGATCTGGCCCACGTTCATCCGGGACGGCACCCCCAGCGGGTTCAGGACGATGTCCACCGGCGAGCCGTCGGGGAGGAACGGCATGTCCTCCTCCGGTACGATGCGCGCGATGATGCCCTTGTTGCCGTGGCGGCCCGCCATCTTGTCGCCCACCGAGATCTTGCGCTTCTCGGCGACGTACACCTTCACGAGCTGGATCACGCCCGGCGGGAGCTCGTCCGGCTGCAGGATCTTGTCGATCTGGTCCTCGGACTTCTCCTCGATCTTGGCGCGCTCGGCCGCGGCGGCGTCGAGCACGGCGCGGATCCGCTCGTTCACCGGCTTGTTGGTCACCCGCAGCGTCTTCAAGTCCACGTCCGCAAAGTTGATCCCCTCGAGCTGCTGCTTCGTGAGCTTCGTGCCCTGGGGGAGGAACTCCTCGACGGTCCCCGCCTTGAGCATCAGCCCGACCTCCTGCCCGGCGAGCAGCTCCTTCAGCTCCGAGAACATCGCCTCGGAAATGCGGGCCTTCTCGTCGGTCTCGAGCCGGCGTACCTCGCCGATGCGCTCGCCACGGTCCTTCTCCACCACCTGGTCCTCGATGCGCGAGAAGATCTTCACGTCGATGACCACGCCCTCCATCCCCGGTGGCACCTTGAGCGACGAGTCCTTCACGTCCTTGGCCTTCTCGCCGAAGATGGCCGTGAGCAGCTTCTCCTCGGGCGACAGCTCGGTCTCGCCCTTGGGCGTGATCTTGCCGACCAGGATGTCGCCCGCCTTGACGTGCGCGCCGATGCGCACGATGCCGCGCTCGTCCAAATCGACCAGCGACTCCTCGGCGACGTTGGGAATCTCGCGCGTGATCTCCTCGCGGCCCCGCTTGGTGTCGCGCACGTGCAGCTCGAGTTCCTGGATATGGATCGACGAGTACACGTCGTCCTTCACCAGACGCTCGGACAGCACGATGGCGTCCTCGAAGTTGTGCCCGTACCACGGCATGAACGCGACCAGCACGTTCGCGCCCAGCGCCAGCTCGCCGCGCTCGGTGCCGGCGCCGTCGGCCACGATCTGGCCCGCCTTGACCTTCTGGCCCACGTGCACCAGCGGCCGCTGGTTGATGGCGGTGTCCTGGTTGGTGCGCCAGAACTTCTTCAAGCGGTAGCGGTCGTGCTGCTTGAGGCGGGCCAGCGGGTGGTCGCCCGCCTTCGCCTCTTCTTCGCCCGCGTCGATGATGATCTCGTCCGCGGTGACGCGGGTGACCACCCCCGCCCGCCGCGCGATCACCACCGCGCCCGAGTCGCGCGCTACCGCCTCCTCCAGGCCCGTCCCCACGAGCGGCGCCCGCGGGAACAGGAGCGGCACCGACTGCCGCTGCATGTTCGAGCCCATGAGCGCGCGGTTCGCGTCGTCGTGCTCCAGGAACGGAATCAGCGCCGCGGCGATCGACACGAGCTGCTCGGGCGCCACGTCCATGAAGTCGATCCGCGCGGGCGCGAGCAGCGGGTAGTCGTCGCGCTTGCGGCACAGCACCAGCTCATCCGCGAAGTGGCCGTCCTCGGCGAGGCGGGCGTTGGCCTGCGCCACCGCGTACTCCTCCTCTTCCGAGGCCGACAGCCAGCGGATCTCGTCCGTCACCTTGCCGTTCTTCACGACCCGGTACGGCGTCTCGATGAAGCCCAGGTCGTTCACGCGGGCGTAGCACGAGAGGCTCGTGATCAGGCCGATGTTCGGGCCTTCCGGCGTCTCGATCGGGCACATGCGGCCGTACTGGCTGTAGTGCACGTCGCGCACCTCGAAGCCGGCGCGCTCGCGCGTGAGGCCGCCCGGCCCCAGCGCCGACAGGCGCCGCTTATGCGTCAGCTCGGCCAGCGGGTTGGTCTGGTCCATGAACTGCGACAGCTGCGAGCTGCCGAAGAACGCCTGGATCACGGCGCTCACCGTCCGCGCGTTCACCAGGTCGTCCAGCGTGATGCGCTCGGGATCGTTGTTGATGCTCATCCGCTCCTTGATGAGCCGCGCCATGCGCGACAGTCCCACCGAGAACTGATTGGCGATCAGCTCCCCCACCGAGCGGACCCGGCGGTTGCCGAGGTGGTCGATGTCGTCGGTGTAGCCGCGCCCCTCGCGCAGCTCGATCAGGTAGCGGATGATCGCGATGAAGTCGTCCTCGGTGAGGACGGTGTGGTCCTTCGAGACGCCCACCTTGAGGCGCTGATTGATCTTGTAGCGGCCCACCCGCCCCAGGTCGTAGCGCTTGGGGTGGAAGAACAGCCGCTCCAGCGCCTGGCGCGCCGTCTCGAGGTTGGGCGCTTCGCCCGGTCGCAGCAGGGCGTAGATCTGCTCCAGCGCCTCGGCCTCCGAGTGGGTCGGGTCCTTGAGAAGCGTGTTCTTGATGAGCGGGGACTCGCTCCGCCCCGCGGGCAGCAGCACGTCCACCTTGGTGACGCCGGCCTTGAGGAGCTTCTTCTTGAGGGTGTCCGACAGCTCGCGCCCGCCTTCGGTGAGCACCTCCCCCGTTTCCGGATCGGCGACGTCGAACGCGAGGACGTACGCTCCCTGCCGCTCGCGGGTGGTGGTCGGCTGGGCTTCGTCGCGCAGGTCGAGCGAGGTATAGCCCGCGAACACCTTCACCTTGCCGATGCCGGCCCGCCGGAAGGTGTTGAACTTCTCGAGGGTGAGCTCGTCGCCTACGCGGCCGAGCGCCTCGCCTTTCTTGTTCTCGGGGTCGGGGACGTCGGCGGCGAGCAGGGTACCGAGCACTTCACGCCGCTGCGCCCGGCCTTCGAGCTTGCCGGTGATGTCGATGTCCTTGGTCGCGTAGAACAGCTTCAGGATGTCGGCGTTGGTGCCGTACCCGAAGGCGCGCAGCAGGGCCGTCGCCGGGAACTTCTTCTTCTTGTCGATGTGAACGTAGATCACGTCGTGGATGTCGATCGTGAACTCGACCCACGAGCCCCGGAACGGGATGATGCGCGCCGAGAAGAGGCGCTGGCCGTTCGGGTGGATGCTCTCCTCGAACACCACGCCGGGCGAGCGGTGCAGCTGCGACACGATCACGCGCTCGGCCCCGTTGATCACGAAGGTGCCGAGCGGGGTGAGGATCGGCAGCTCACCGAGATAGACTTCCTTCTCGATGATGTTCTTGGGCCGCTTGGTCTTGGTGGTCTCGCCCACCTCTTCCATCACGACGAGCTGCAGCGTCGCCTTGAGGGGCACCGAGTACGTCATGTCCCGCTCGATGCACTCTTCCACGGCGTACTTGGGCTCGCCCAGCGCGTACTTGACGAACTCGAGCGAGTAGTTCCCGTTCACATCCTGCATCGGGAACAGGTCCTTGAAGACGCGCTCCAGCCCGACGTCGGAGCGCACGCCGGCCTTGCCGTCGGGCTGCAGCAGCGACTGGAAGGCCTTGGTCTGACTGTCGAGGAGCTGCGG
>JAEHDT010000283.1 GCA_016880225.1 Gemmatimonadota bacterium
CGGGCCTCCGTGGGCCCGATGCGGCTGTAGCCGAGCCGGAACCGGCCGAAGACCTCCGACTCGAGGTACACGTTGATCGACAGCGCCAGGTACAGCACGACGAGCGCGAGCGCCAGCCCCAGGTGCACGTAGTGCGACAGGGCGATGCCCGTGCCGATCACCACCGTCGAGTACGCGTCGGTCATGTGGTCGAGGTAGTAGCCGTAGCGCGGGCGCTCGATGCCCCGCACCCGGGCCAACGTGCCGTCGAGGCTGTCGCCGAACCATTGCGCGACCAGCAGCGCGCTCGCCACCCACAGCCACGCGGGGTGGAAGCGGGCCAAGGCGTACGCCGCCCCCACCCCGGTGGCCGCGAGCACGCCGAGGGCGGTGAAGTGATTTGGCCGCCAGCGGCGCGGGATGCGTGCCGCGATGGCACGCAGCAGGCGGCGCTCCGGGTCGGCGAGGAGGAAGGTCAGCTCGCGGGTCGACGTGGCCATAGGAGCATCCTCATGGTGGGGATCAGCAGCAGCAGGAACAGCGCGGCGAGGAGCCAGGCGGGCAGCCGCAGGGCGACGCCGAGCCAGGCGAGGAGCACGTAGCGGGGCAACCGGCCCGCGGCGACGGCCGCGAGATAGCGTGCGAGCGGATAGCGCGCCGTGAAGGCGAGCACCTTGAACGGGAAGAACGGCAGCGGCGTGAGGCCGGACAACGCGAGAATCGAGAACGGCGCGCGTGCGAACAGGCGGGCGAGGCGTGAGGGCGGCGCGCCAGCGCTGCGCGCCGCCAGCCGCCCCACCAGCGGCACGAACAGGCGATGATCCGCCCAGGCCGCCGCCACGGTGCCCGCGGTCGCGACCAGCGCCGTGACCCACACGCCGAGCCGTGGTCCGTACCAGATGACGACGGGCTCGTGGGGGACGACGGCCAGGGCGACGTTCGAAACGAATGCGTAGGCGAAGAGCGCGAGGATCATTGCGCCGGCCATCGCAAGATCGGGGCCGCGTGGCAGCAGCGCATCGAGCGCGCGGCGGTCGCCGACCACGCCGCAGCATGAGGTTCGACACGTCCCCGGCGCGTCTCCGGGACACGACTACTCGTAGCGCAGGGCTTCCACCGGGTCAAGGCGTGCCGCCTTGTTGGCGGGATACAATCCGAACACGATGCCTGTCAGCGCCGCGGCGACGAGGGCCGCGACCACCGAGCCGAGCGGCACATTCGCGGGGATGGCCGTCAGATGTGCGATCGCGAACGCCACCACCCCGCCCAGGAGCATGCCCACGGCGCCGCCCACGAGGGTCAGGGTCGCGGCCTCGACCAGGAACTGCCACAGGATTTCGCGGCGGGTGGCGCCGAGCGCCTTGCGCACGCCGATCTCGCGGGTGCGCTCGGTGACGGAGATCGTCATGATCGCGACCACGCCCACGCCCCCGACCATCAGCCCGATGGACGAGAGCACGAGCATGACGAGGAAGAACATCCCCGTGACCTGGTTCCAGGAGTCGAGCAGCTTGTCCTGGGTCACGATGGAGAAGTTGTTCTCCTGGGCCGGCTTGAGGCCGCGGAGAGACCGCAACGTGGCGATCACCTCGTCCATCGATTGCTGCTGGGTGTAGCCGGGTGCGGGCGCGACCGCGAGCCGCATCATGCCTTTGACGTACGGCACGTACTTCGCCAGGGCGCCGTGCGGAATGCCGACGAACGGCGGGGTGCTGCCGCTGAACAGGCTCGGGGGCGGCGTGTAGACGCCGATGACGGTGAACGGCACTCCGGCGATGTGAATGGTCTGGTCGATCGGGTCGCGGCCGCGAAACAACTGGTCCTCGAGCTTCCGACTGATCACCGCCACGGGGCTGCTCGCGAGGTCCTCGAGTCGCGTGAAGGTACGCCCCGGAAAGACGTCGCCGCCGTTCACCTCCACCCACTGGGCGGAGAGCCCTCCGACCTCCACCGACTCGAGCCGGACGTTACCGAACGCCACGATGGCGGAGCTCTCATCACGGCGGGTGACGTAGCGCACCGAGGGCAGGAGCGCTATCCGGTCAGCCTCGATTTCCGTGATCTCCGGGTTGCGCCGCCAGGGGCTCGATTCGTCGGACCCATCCGAGATGTTGACCCCGGCCTGGAAGAAGCGCCACACCAGGAACGTGCGCGGCGCGATGGACTCGAAGATACCCGAGACGCTCCGATTGATGCCGCTGATCATCGCGGCGATCACCATCACGACCGTCACGCCGATGGCGACGCCCATGATGGTCAAGGCGGCCCGGCCCTTGTGGGCGCGGAGCGAATCGAGCGCGATGCCGACGCCTTCGAACAGTGGCGTCACGTCTCGTGCCTCAGCGCGGCGATTGGGTCGAGGCGGGCGGCGCGGCTCGCCGGGTATACGCCCGCCACGATGCCGACCCCGGCGCCGAGCGCGACGCCGACGAGGATCGACCAGGGGGCGACGGCGGCGGGCAGTGGCGTCGTGGCGGCCACGGCAGCGGCGAGGGCGATCCCGACGGCCACTCC
>JAEHDT010000047.1 GCA_016880225.1 Gemmatimonadota bacterium
CCCAGAACAACGCGCTCGGCGCCGCGTTCGGCCCCGACGGGCGCTACATGTGGTACGCGCGCCACCGCGGCGGCTTCGGCTACAACCTGAGCTTCCCGCTGTGGGAGCTCGCCATCTACGACCGCCTCACCGGCAAGGTGTTTCCGCAGACCGACCTGTACGGCAGCGCCATGCGACCGGTGCTTTCGCCCGACGGGAAATGGCTGGTGTACGCCACGCGGCACGATGCCGAGACGGGGCTGCGCCTGCGCAACCTCACCACGGGTGACGAGCAGTGGCTGGCGTACCCGGTGCAGCGCGACGATCAGGAGTCGCGGTTCACCCGCGACCTGACGCCCGGCTCGTCGTTCACGCCCGACTCCAAGGCGCTCGTCGTCTCCTACGGCGGCAAGATCTGGCGCGTGGACGTTCCCTCCGGCCAGGTCACGGCGATCCCGTTCACCGCGCACGTCCGGCAGGAGCTCGGACCGCTGGTGCGGTTCCAGACCCGCGTCGACACCGGGGCCATCTTGGTGAAGCAGATCCGGGACGCGGCCCCGTCGCCCGACGGCCGGCGGCTGGCCTTCAGCGCGCTCGACAAACTGTACGTGATGGATCTGCCGCGGGGCACGCCCCGCCGGCTCACGACCGACACCGTGCACGAGCAGGTGCCGGCCTGGTCGCCCGACGGCCAATGGATCGTGTACGTCACCTGGTCCGACGAGGGCGGCTACGTCGAGAAGGTGCGCGCCGACGCTCGGGGGGCCGGCAAGCCGCAGCGCCTCACCCCGGACCCCGCGTTCTACGACCATCCCGTGTGGTCCCCCGACGGGCAGCGCATCGTAGTGATCAAGGGGCCGCGCGCGCCGCGAGTCACCGAGCAGACCGGCCCGGGCTACGAGCTCGCGTGGCTCCCCGCCGCGGGCGGGGCGACCACTCGGATCACGCCCATCGCCGGTGGCGGGCGCCCGCATTTCGCCCGCGACGCGAGCCGCATCTACCTGTACGAGACGAACGAGGGCCTCGTCTCGATGCGCTACGACGGCACCGACCGCCGGGTTCACATCAAGATCACGGGGTACACGGTCAACCTTCCCGAAGCACAGCCGTTCCCGGCGGACGAGATCATCGTCGCCCCCGATTCGGGCCGTGTGCTCGCGACGGCGAGCAGCTACGTCTACTTGGTGACGCTGCCGCTCGTGGGCGCCACGCCGCCGGCCATCAACGTCGCCGATACGTCGGCCGCGACGTTCCCGGTGCACAAGCTCACGCGCATCGGCGGCGACTTCATCGGATGGGCGCCCGACGCGAAGACGGTGTACTGGTCGATCGGCCGGAGCTTCTTCCGCTACGACCCCGCGCGCGCCGACTCGCTCGCCAAGCTCAAGGTGCGCACCGACTCGATCCGGGCCGACTCGCTCAAGCAGGCCACCAAGGACAAGCCCGACTCGATCGGGAAGGCCCGGGTGGACTCGCTGGCCAAGCTCCCAGCGTACGAGCCCGAGCGGGTGGACGTGACCATCCGGGTGCCGCGCGACGTGCCGCGCGGATCGGTGGTGCTCCGTGGCGCACGCATCGTCTCGATGAAGGGCGACGAGGTGATCGAGAAGGGCGACGTCGTCGTGACCGACGACCGGCTCGCGTGCGTCGCGGCGGCCTGCCCGGCGCCCGGAGGGGCGCGCGTCATCGACGCCGGCGGCAAGACGATCATTCCCGGGTTGATCGACATCCACGCCCATCCCTGGCCCACGTGGGGGATTCACGAGACGGAGGTGTGGAAGTACCTCGCGAACCTGGCATGGGGCGTCACCACCACCCGCGACCCGCAGACCGCGACCACCGACGTGCTCACGTACGCCGATCAGGTCGAGGCCGGCGAGCTGCTCGGGCCCCGCATCTACCACACGGGGCCCGGCGTGTTCGGCGCGTTCCTCGAGGAGAACTGGACCGGCCTCGACGACGTGCGCAACACGCTCAAGCGCTACAGCGAGTTCTACCACACCAACACGATCAAGCAGTACATGGCGGGGAACCGCAAGCAGCGGCAGTGGGTGATCATGGCGGCGAAGGAGCTCGGCTTGATGCCGACGATCGAGGGCGGGCTCGACTTCAAGATGAACCAGACGGTGCAGCTCGACGGCTACCCCGGCTCGGAGCACAGTTTCCCCATCATGCCGCTGTACAACGACGCGGTGCAGCTCGCGGCGCAGTCGGGGATCACCTACACGCCGACGCTGCTGGTCTCGTACGGCGGTCCGTGGAGCGAGAACTACTTCTACGAGCGCTACGACATCCACGACGACGCCAAGGTGCGGCGCTTCCTCCCGCACTACGAGATCGACCAGCGCGCCGAACGGCGGCCCTGGTTCCGGGACAATCAGTACGTGTTCCCGCGCATCGCGGCGTCGGCGGCGGCGATCCTTCGGGCCGGCGGCAACGTGGGAATGGGGTGCCACGGGCAGATGGACGGGCTGGGCTGTCACTGGGAGCTGTGGGCCATGGCCGGGGGCGGCATGACGCCGCGCGAAGTGCTCAAGGTGGGCACGATCGACGGGGCGTACGGCATCGGCATGGAGCAGGATCTCGGCTCGCTCGAGCCCGGCAAGCTGGCGGACCTGATCGTGCTGGATGCGAACCCGCTCGAGGACATCCACAACACGGTGAAGATCCGCTACGTGATGAAGGACCGGCGAGAGCGAGCGCCACGACGAAATAGTTCAGGTCGCCTTGTCGGTGAAACAAATACGCGAGATAGGCAGCGGCGATCAGAGCGATGCCGGCGGCAAGTCCGTCCATGTTGTCGAGCAGGTTGAGCGCATTGGTCAGCCCGACGATCCACACGGCAGTGAGCAGCGCGTCCAATGGCCCCCAGGAGAAAAAATGCAGATGAAAACCGGCGAACAGCGCCGCAGCGGCCGCAACGATTTGACCGAAGAGCTTGATCGCGGGGCTCAACTCGTGAATATCGTCATAGAAGCCCAGGCAAAACGCCGACGCTGCGATGATTAGAAACGGCGCAATGCTCCAAATATCCG
>JAEHDT010000284.1 GCA_016880225.1 Gemmatimonadota bacterium
CCGAAGCCGTTACGACGCTCGCCGCGCTGCGCAGCGGCATCGAGCAGCACTACGGCGGGCTGCTCGCGGCGGCGATGAAAATCGACCCGACGCTCGAGCGCACGGTGGAGTCGGCGCGCAACGCCGCGCTCGCGGGCACGCAGACGATCGAGAAGAAGCTGGTCGCGAGTCTCAAGCGGCTCGAGGGCGAGACCTTGGTGCGGCAGATCGCCCGGGCGCGCGCCGCGGTGTATCCGGAGGGGCAGCCGCAGGAGCGCGTGCTCACGCTGGCGTCGTTCCTGGTGCGCTACGGGCCCGATCTCGTGGACGCGCTGGAGCGGGAGGTGGCGCGCTGGGCGGGCGCTTCGTAGAATCCCACTCATGTGGCTCCTCGTGATCGTGCTGCTCGTCGCCCTCATGATCCCCATCACCGCCATCCTGCTCGATTCGCCGCTGGGACGCTCCGTCGCGCGGCGGCTGGAGGGGGCGGGAGATGGCGGGAGTGGGGGAGGAAGCGGGGCCGGCGTCCGACAGTTGGAGCGGCGCGTCGAGGTGCTGGAGAGCGACCTCGAGGACCTGAACCGCTCCATCGCCGGCATGCGCGAAGAGCTGCAGTTCGTCCAGCGTCTGCTGGAAGATCCCGCGAAGAAGAAGCGCCCGTCCTGACGGTGCCCCAGGCGGCGGCCGGCGGAAGAGGGGGCGGCGGCCGGCACGCGGCGCAGGTCGCCGCAGGAATCTTCCTCACCCGGGTGCTCGGGTACGTGCGCGAGCGGGTGTTCGCGTACTACTTCGGGAACGATTCCGTCCCCGCTGACGCCTTCCGGGCGGCGCTGCGCATCCCCAATACCATCCGCAACCTGCTGGGCGAGGGCACCCTCTCGGCGTCGTTCATCCCCGTGTATGCGGCGCTCAACGAGCGGCCCGACAAGGCGGCGGCGCGCTCGCTCGCCGGCGCGGTGCTGGGGCTGCTGCTGCTCGCGTCCGGAGTGCTCGCCCTGCTCGGCATCGCGCTGGCTCCGGCGGTCACCACCCTGATCGCGAAGGGATTCGACGAGCCGCGCCGCCAGCTCACCATCACGCTGGTCCGCATCCTGTTCCCGATGACCGGACTGATGGTGATCTCGGCCTGGTGCCTCGGGATCCTCAACACGCACCGGCGCTTCTTCCTGCCGTACGCGGCCCCGGCCCTGTGGAACATCGCCGGCATCGTGGCGATGGTCGCCGCGGGCACCTGGTTCGCGAACCGGAGCCTGCCGCTCGATGCCCAGCTGCACCGCCTGTCGCTCGCGCTCGCGTGGGGCACGGTGGCGGGCAGCCTGCTGCAGATCGCCGTGCAGCTGCCCGCGTGCTGGACGCTGCTCCATGGTATCGCGCTGCGGCTGTCCACCTCGCCCGAGGGCGTGCGCAATGTGCTGTTTGCGTGGCTACCCCTGCTCGTCGGTGCGGGTGTGGCGCAGCTCTCGGGGCTCATCGACACGTTGCTCGGCTCGTTCACGGGTCCGGGCGGGGTGTCGGCGCTCGGCTACGCCCAGCTGATCCAGGTCCTGCCTATCAGCCTGTTCGGGGTCTCGGTGACGGCGGTGTCGCTCCCGGAGTTGTCGCGCGACGCCGCCGGCGGGGCGGCCGCCGCACCCAACGAGCAGCTCCGGTCGCGGATCGCCGTGGGGTTCCGGCGCATCGTGTTCTTCGTGGTGCCGTCGTCCATCGCCTTCATCGCCCTGAGTCGGGAGATCGTGGCGGCCCTGTATCAGACCGGCCGGTTCACGGCCGACGCCACGGCCCTGGTAGGGAACGTGCTCGCTGCGTACGGCGTGGGTCTCGTCGGTCAGGCGACCGTAAAGCTGTTCGCGTCGGGGTTCTATGCCATGCGCGATACCCGCACACCCGTGAAGATCGCGGCGTTCTCGCTCCTCGTCTCGACCGGGCTCGCCTGGCTGCTGATGCGCTGGCTCGGCGCGCCGGGGATCGCGCTCGGCTCGTCGATTGCCGCGTTCTTGAATACCACGCTGCACCTGCGCGACCTGAGCGGGCGGATCGGCACCGTGCTGCGCGGAGCCGACTGGCGCGCGTTCGGGGTCACGCTCGCCGCGGGCGTGATCGCCGGAGCGCTCGCGGTCGGCGCCGCGCGCATCAGCGCGGCGGTGGCGCCGGTGCCGCGCGGGGCGGGCGTGCTCGCTATCTTTGGGATCGTGTACGCGGCGCTGACGCTGGCGCTCAAGCATCCCGACGCCCTCCGGACATGGCAATCCCTGACCGCCTCTCGCGCAAGCTAGACGCCCTCCCCGACCAGCCCGGCGTGTACCTGTGGAAGAGCGCCGCCGGCGAGATCCTCTACGTCGGCAAGGCCAAGAGCCTGCGCGCGCGCGTCCCCAGCTACTTCGGGCCGGACGGCGGCGCCACGCCGGAGCGCGCGGCCCTGGTGGAGCAGATCGCCGACCTCGACACGATCATCGTCCCGAGCGAGCCGCAGGCCCTGCTGCTCGAGAACAACCTCATCAAGGAGCACCGGCCGCGCTTCAACATCCGGCTCACCGACGACAAGAGCTACCCCCGCATCGCGGTGACGCTGGGCGAGCCGTTTCCGCGGGTGCTGGTGGTGCGGCGGGTGACGATCCCCGGGGCCCGCTACTTCGGTCCCTACACCGACGTCGCCACCCTGCGGCAGACCTTGAACATCATCCGGCGCATCTTCACGGTGCGGTCGTGCCACTGGGATCTGCCGCGCGAGGCGCCGGAGCGGCCGTGCCTCGACTACCACATCGAGCGCTGCCGTGCGCCGTGCGTCGGTTACCAGCCGGAGGCGGACTACCGGCGGATGATCGACGACGTGGTGTTGTTCCTCGAAGGGAAGACGGTGGACGTGCGCACGCGGCTGCGCGACCGCATGCACCAGGCGGCGCAGCAGCAGGACTTCGAGCGGGCGGCCCAGCTGCGCGACGCCCTCAAGTGGCTCGACCAGCTGGAACAGCCGCAGGCGGTGGAGCTCGTGGGGGGCGGGGACGCGGATGCGGTGGGCATCGCCCGGGATGGCGACGACGCCTGCGGGGTGGCGTTGCGGGTCCGGGACGGCAAGCTCATCGCGCGCGACTACTGGTTTCTCGAGAACGTCGAGCACGAGACGGAGGGTGCGGTGCTGTCCGCGTTCCTGGTGCGGTGCTATCTGCCGCTCGAGGTCCGGACCCACAAGGTGCTGTTGCCGTTCGTTCCCGATGACCTCGCATCGCTCGCCGCGCTCGCGCCCGACGTGGACTGGCACGCACCGCAGCGGGGCACCAACGCCCGCCTGGCCGAGCTGGCGGATCAGAATGCGCGCCACCTGCTGGACAGCCTGAAGATCGAGAGCTTCGACATCGACGAGCGGGCGGCGGACCCCGTCTTCGCGCTGGGGCGCGACCTGGGGCTCGCGGTCGTGCCGCGGGCTTTCGTGTGCGTCGACATTTCGACCAATCAGGGGCGCGACACGGTGGGCTCGCTCGTGTGGTTCGAGGCGGGCCGTCCCAAGAAGGCGGAGTACCGGCGGTTCCGGATCCGGGGCGCGCCGCAGGACGACTTCGCGGCCGTACACGAGGTCGTGACGCGCTATCTCACCCGGCGCGTGGCCGAGGAAAAGCCGCTTCCCGATCTGCTCGTGATCGACGGGGGGAAAGGCCAGCTCGGGGCCGCGCTCGACGCAGTCCGCGCAGCGGGCGTCGTGGACCTGCCGGTGGCGAGCCTCGCCAAGCGGGAGGAGGAGGTGTTCCTGCCGGGCCGGGCCGAGCCGCTCGCGCTGTCGCGGCGCAGCCCGTCGCTCAAGCTGCTGCAGCGCGCCCGCGACGAGGCGCACCGCTTCGCGATCAGCTACAGCCGCAAGCGCCGCGCCCGGCGCACCATCACCTCGGAGCTGCTCGCGATCCCGGGCATCGGCCCGAACCGGCGCCGGGCGTTGCTCGAGCGGTTCGGCTCGCTCGCCGGTGTGAAGACGGCGACGCCGGCTGAGATCGCCGCCCTGCCCGGGTTCTCGACCCGGCTGGCCGAGCGCATCCTCGACCGCCTGCACGCCGGCACGTGACCGCGCGGCTTCCCTGGTCACTCGAGTGCTCGTCCTGCGGCGCGACCCGCAGTCCGGCGGGCCTCCCCGGCGTGTGCGACTGCGGCCGGCCGTTGCTGGTGCGCTACCGCGCCGCCCCGGCGCCCGAGGCCCGGGCGCTGCTCGGCGGTCGCCCGTGGACGATGTGGCGCTACCGCGAGTGGCTCCCGCTGGCCGACGGCGAGGCGCCGGTCACGCTCGGAGAGGGAGGGACGCCGCTCGTCACCGTGCCCCATGTCGCCGACCGGCACGGCTTCCGCGACCTGTGGGTGAAGGAGGAAGGCGTCAATCCGACGGGCTCGTTCAAAGCGCGCGGTCTCGCCGCCGCCGTCACCCGAGCCGCGAGCGCGGGCGCGAGGGCTTTCGTCGTGCCGACGGCGGGCAATGCGGGCGTGGCACTCGCTGCGTACGCGGCTCGGGCGGGCGTGCGCGCCCGCGTGTACGCGCCGGCGAGCACCCCCGCGACGATCCTCTCCCAGATTCGCTCGTTCGGCGCGGACCTGGCGCTCGTGGACGGTCACATCGGGGATTGCGGGAAAGCGGCCCGGGGGTTTGCGGCGGAGACCGGCGCGGTTGACGTGTCCACCCTGCGCGAGCCCTACCGCATCGAGGGGAAGAAGACGCTCGGTCTGGAGCTGGCCGAGCAGTTCGGTTGGACTCTGCCCGACGCGATCGTTTATCCGACGGGCGGCGGCACCGGTCTGATCGGCATGTGGAAGGCGTTCGCGGAGCTCGCGCAGGCGGGTTGGATCCAAGGGAAGCCGCCCCGCATGTACAGCGTGCAGGCAGCGGGGTGCGCTCCGGTCGTCCACGCGTTCGACGCCGGCGCCGATGCCTGCACGCCCTGGCCCGCGCCTTGGACGATCGCCGCCGGGCTGCGGGTGCCGAGCCCCCTGGGCGACCGTCTGATGCTCTCCGCGTTGCGCGAGAGCGGTGGTGGCGCGGTCGCGGTTTCCGACGCCCAGCTGGCGGCGGCGGCCCGCGACCTGCAAGTGCTGGAGGGGATCGACGCGTCTCCCGAGGGTGGGGCGGCGCTCGCGGCCGCGGTGGAGTTGAAAGCGCGGGGCGTGCTGCAGGGCCCCGAGCGCGTGGTGATCTTCAACACCGGCGCCGGGTGGCTCTATCGCGCGTAAGCCGTCTATATTCAGCCGGTTCCCAAAGATGCGGATCGCGATTTTGGACCCCGCCGCCGGGATCTCCGGTGACATGACCCTGGGCGCGCTTTTGTCCCTGGGCGTGCCGCAGGATTGGCTCGAATCCCTGCCCGGACGCCTGGGGCTCGTGGGAGTAGCCGTGACGGTGCGGGACGCCGTCCGCTGCGGGATCCGCTGCCGGCAGGTCGAGTTTGCCATTCCGGAAGCGCCCCACGGGCGCCAGGTGGGCGAGCTGGTGCGGCTGGTCGAGCGGGCGCCGGTGTCCGGCTGGGTGAAGGAGCGGGCGTTGCGCGCGTTCCGGCTGATCGGCGAGGCCGAGGGTCGCGTCCATGGCGTGGCACCCGAGCAGGTGCACCTGCACGAGGTGGGAGCGGTGGACGCCGTGCTCGACATCGTCGGCGCCATCGAGGGGTTCGAGCGGCTGGGGGTCGAGGCGATTTACTCCCGGCCGGTGGCGGTGGGGAGCGGTTGGGTCGAAGCGGCCCACGGCCGCCTGCCGGTCCCCGCACCCGCGACGGCGTTGCTGCTCGAAGGGGTCGCCGTGGCGACGGGAGGGCCGGTGGAAGGTGAGGCGACCACGCCGACGGGCGCCGCGCTCGTTCGCGTATTGGCGCAAGGGCCGCCGCCGGAGCACTGGCGCCTGACGGCGAGTGGCTGGGGGGCGGGGCAGCGCGATCCGAAGCACTATCCCAACGCGTTGCGGATTCTCGTGGCGGAGCGCGCGGCCGAGGCGGGTCGGGTGATGCTTTTGGCCACCGACGTGGACGACATGAGCCCCGAGTACGTGGAGCCGTTGCGCCAGGCGCTCGTAGCCGCGGGGGCGCTGGACGTGCAGACCTGGCCGGTACAGATGAAAAAGGGACGATCCGGGTTCCGGGTCGAGGTCGTGGCCCCCGAAGAGTTGGCGGAGCCGGTGACCGCCGCGTTGTTCCAGCACAGCACGACGGCGGGAGTGCGCCGCTGGGTGGCGGAACGGGCGACGCTGGCGCGGCGCCAGGTGACGGTCCAGCTCGCACCGGAGGTCGCCGTGCGGGTGAAGGTGCTGGAGCAGCCCGATGCGGAGGGAGTGAGGGTGAAGCCCGAGTACGACGACGTGGTGGCGGCGGCGCGCGCGCTGGGCCGGCCGCCGCTCGAGGTCGCCCGCGTCGCCCAACGCGACGCCGAGGCGCTGGTCGCCAAATCCAAGGAGTGAGCATGACCGTCAAGCAGACCGTCGGCATCCTCGCATGCGGCTGGCTCGCCGCCGTGGGGCCCGCGACCGTGGCTGCGCAGCAGCCCTGGCTTCCCGCCGCCTGCGACATCAAGCCGGGCCATCAGCTGGTGAACAGCGGCATGCAGTCTCTGAGGAGTGCTTTCGGGACCAAATTCGCCGATCAGCGCGCCAAGGACCTCAAGGAAGCCGACCGCACGCTCACGCAGGCGGTGACCACGGCCAAGCAGGAGAAGAACCCGGCCGCCTGGTACTACCTGGGACGCTACTACCTGATGGTCGACGATTTGGGCGGCGCGGACTCGGCCTTCTCGAAGGCGCAGGAGCTCGCGCCCGGCTGCAAAGATGACATCGCGCTGTACCGGCGGCAGGCGTGGGTTCCGGTGTATAACGCCGGGGTACAGGCGTGGCAGGGGGGCAACATCGATTCGGCGATCGTGGCGTTCCGCCGGGCGAACCAGGTCTATCAGGCCGAGCCGCTCGGGTTCGTCTATCTCGCCAACCTGTTCGTCAGCAAGGAAGAGCCCGATTCAACGCTCCGCAAGGCCGACGTCGCCAAATACCACACCGACTCCCTGGTATACGCCACGCGGATGGATTCGGCGGCGAAGTACTTCCGGCTGGCCGTGCCCGCCGCGAGCGACCCCAAGTACGCGAAGGACAAGCGCGACGCGTTCTTCAACGTGGCGCGGGTGTACCACGCCGCCAAGCGGTACGACGAGGCGAAGGCGGCCTACCGGGAGTACCTCGGGGCCTATCCCAACGACGTGCAGGCGATGGCGAGCCTGGCTGGGATCTATCTGAATGGCGGCAAACGGGACTCCGCTATGGCCCTGTACGGCGCGATCCCCTCGCACGCCGACTCGGCGAGCGCAGGCGATCTGTTCGGCGCGGCGCAGTCGGTTCTGTCCGCGGTGCCCGAGTCGCCGGATACCGCTGCCA
>JAEHDT010000285.1 GCA_016880225.1 Gemmatimonadota bacterium
AGAGGAGCTTCAGCACCGCGTCCAGCGCGGCGAGCCCCGACGCGAACGCGAACCCGTGACGCCCCCCTTCGAGCGCGGCGACGTTGCGCTCCAGCGCCTCGCGCGTCGGGTTGCGGGTGCGCGCGTACTCGTAGCCCTTGTGCCGGCCCAGTCCGTCCTGGATGTAGGTCGACGTCTGATAGATGGGCGTCATCACGGCGCCCGCGAGCGGATCGGGCGTGTGGCCGGCGTGCACCGCGCGAGTTCCAAAGCGCGCCTTCAAGTCGTCACCCCTGACTTCGCTCATGGCGGGAACGTAAGGGCGGCTTCCGTGCCGAGCAAGCGACCTTTACGTTACGCGCACGATGCCACAGCCGAACGCCGTCAAGTGCCTCGTGGTGGACGACGAGCCGCGGCTCCGCAGGGTCTTGGTCCGGCTGCTCGAGGGCGAGGGCTTCACCTGCGCGGAGGCCGGATCGGGCACCGAAGCGCTGGCGATGCTGCAGCAGGAACCGGTGCCGCTCGTGATCTCCGACCTGCGGATGCCGCAGATGGACGGGGTCGGGCTGCTGCGCGAGATCGTGGCACGCTGGCCCGACACGGCGGTGATCGTCGTGACGGCGGTGGCCGAGGTGGAGAGCGCGGTGGCGTGCCTGCAGTTGGGCGCGCTCGACTACGTCGCGAAGCCGTTTCACCTGGACGAGGTGCGCGCCCGCGTGATGCAGGCGCTCGACAAGCGGCGCCTCAAGATGGAGCTCGAGGACTACCGCCACAACCTGGAGCGGCGCGTCCAGGAGCAGGCCCACCGCATCGAGGAGCTCTCGCTCGAGCGGCTCCAGGCGCTGGTGCATTTCCTCGAGGAAAAGGACCAGTACCTGCGCGGGCACTCGGTGCGGGTGGCGAACTACTCCCTCGCGATCGCTCGGCAGCTCCAGCTTCCCGCGGAGCGGATCGACACGATCGCCCTCGGCGCCGAGCTGCACGACATCGGCAAGATCGGCGTGAGCGAGTCGGTGCTGCACAAGCCGGGGAAGCTGACCGACGCCGAGTACCGCCACATCATGGAGCACCCCGTCATCGGGGCCCGCGTCCTGGCGCCGCTGATGCGCGATGTGCCCGGTGCGCTCGCCATCGTCCGGTCGCACCACGAGCGCCTGGATGGGAAGGGGTTTCCGGACGGCCTGCGGAGCGACGAGATCCCGCTCGAGGTGCGGGTGGTCACCGTCGCCGACTCGTTCGACGCCATGACGAGCCTGCGCCCGTACCGGCCCGCGCTGCCGGTCCCGAAGGCCCTCCAGGAGCTCGAAGCAGGCAAGGGCGCCCAGTTCCATGCCCCGGCCGTGGACGCCTTCCTCGCCGCGTTTCCCGACCGGGCCGCGCTGCCCATCTCCACTCCCGAGGTCCGACCGCTCCACCTTCCCGGCCCCGCCGCCGACGCGCTCCGCGCCTCCTCCCCTCCAAATTAGATTGTCGGCATGTCCGACACCTTGATGGTCGGGGTCTCCGGCGTGCGGGGTATCGTCGGGAAGGACCTCACCGAGGAGATCGTCGCGCGCTGGGCCGCAGCCTTCGGGCGGTGGGCGAAGGCGCGCCGGCCGCTCGTCGTCGTCGGACGGGATGCGCGCGAATCCGGGCCGGCGTTCGAGCGGGCCGTGACCGACGGGCTTGCGTCCTCGGGCTGCGACGTCGTGCAGCTCGGCCTTGTGCCGACTCCGACCGTGCAGCTGGCGGTCGAGCACCACGCCGCCGGTGGCGGGATCGCGATCACCGCGAGCCACAATCCGATCGAGTGGAACGCGCTCAAGTTCATCGGGCCGGACGGGATTTTTCTCGACGGCGCGGATGGGGCGCGGGTGCACGAGCTTGCGATGGCCGACGGGGGAGGACGGGGGAAAGCGGGGACGGTGACGACCGACGGCGGCGCGATCGAGCGGCACCTCGATGCCGTGCTGGAGCTTCCGGCCGTCGAGCCGGAGCAAATTCGCAAGCGGAAGTTCACCGTCGCGCTCGACGCGGTGCGGGGTGCCGGCGGCCCGGTGATGCGGGCGCTGCTCGAGCGGCTGGGATGTCGCGTGACCGGCATCAATCTCGAGACGGACGGGCGGTTCCCCCGCCCGCCCGAGCCGGTGCCGGAGAACCTGGGAGAGCTCGCCGCCTTGGTGCAGCGCTCGGGGGCGGACGTGGGGATCGCCGTCGATCCGGACGTGGATCGGCTGGCGATCGTGGACGAGAATGGCACCCCGATCGGGGAGGATTACACGCTGGCCTTCGCCGTGCGTGCGGTTCTGGGCGGACAGGCGGGCAACCGGACGGCCGGGCAGGAAGTACCGTCGCGATCCGGCCGAACGCCCGTCCGCCCGTCCGTCGTGTGCAATCTCTCGACGAGCCTCGTGGTGGAGGACGCGGCGCGCGAGTGCGGCGCCGAGGTGGTACGTACCCCCGTCGGTGAGGTGCACGTGGCGCGGAAGATCATCCAGCTCCGGGCGCCGGTTGGAGGAGAAGGCAACGGCGGAGTGATGTATCCGGCGCTGCACGCCGGTCGCGACGCGCCGGTCGCCGCGGCGCTCTTGCTCACGCTGCTCGCCCGGAGCGGGCGGCGGGTGAGCGATCTGGTGGGCGCGGCGCCGCGCTACACGATCGTGAAGCAGAAGGTCGCACGCGGAACGCCGAACGTGGAACGAGCGATGGACCAGGTGTACGCGGCGCTGCGCCGGCGGTTCGCCGACGCCGCGGTGGACACGCAGGACGGCCTGCGGCTCGGCTGGCGCGACCGCTGGCTGCATGTGCGACCGTCGAACACCGAACCGATCATCCGGCTCATCGCCGAGGCCCCCACGGGCGCGGCGGCCCAAGACATGATCGACGAAGGACGGCGTCTATGTGCGGCATCGTAGGCTACACGGGGCCACGGCAGGCGGCCCCGCTCCTGCTCGAGGGGCTGAAGCGTCTCGAGTACCGCGGCTACGACTCGGCCGGGATGGCGCTGGTGGCGGACGGCCGCATCGAGGTCCACAAGGCGCCCGGCAAGATCAGCGCGCTCGAGAAGGAGCTCGGCAAGTCCCTGCCCCCCGGTCACACGGGCATCGCCCACACCCGCTGGGCGACGCACGGCGCGCCCAACGCCGTCAACGCGCACCCGCACACCGACTGCGGCGGCACGCTGGCGCTGATCCACAACGGCATCATCGAGAACGCGGGAGCGCTGCGTACCGCGCTCGCCAAACGCGGCCATGTGTTCCGCTCCGAGACGGATACCGAAGTGCTGGCGCACCTGATCGAGGAGCTCTTGGGCAAGGGCGCGGCGCTCGTCGAGGCGGTGGCCGGGGCGCTGCTGCAGGTGGAGGGCACGTATGGCATCGCCGTGGTGTCCACCCGCGAGCCGGACACGATCGTCGCGGCGCGGCACGGGTCGCCGCTGCTCGTCGCGATCGGGGCGGGGGAGAACTTCGTCGCGTCCGACGCCTCCGCCGTGCTCGCCCACACGCGCTCGGTCGTGTACTTGGACGACGGCGAGGTGGCGGTGGTGCGGCCGCAGGACTATCGCATCCTCGACCTCGACTCCGTCGAGAAGGAGAAGGCGGTCACGCGGGTGGACTGGGACCTCGGCACGGTCGAGCGCGGCGGCCACGCGCACTTCATGCTCAAGGAGATCCTGGAGCAACCCGACAGCCTGCGCGACACGCTGCGGGGGCGCCTGCTCGAGGAGGACGGCACGGCGCGGCTGGGCGGCTTGAACATCTCCGACGAGCAGCTGTTGCAGGTGAACCGGATCGTATTCACCGCCTGCGGCACCTCGTGGCACTCGGCGCTGATCGGCGAATACATGATGGAAGAGCTGGCCCGGATCCCGTCCGAGGTCGAGTACGCCTCCGAGTTTCGCTACCGCAACCCGATCGTGGACGAGCGCACGCTCGTCATCGGCATCTCGCAGTCGGGCGAGACCGCGGACACGCTCGCCGCCCTGCGCGAGGCGAAGCGCCGCGGCGCCCGCACGCTCGGCCTCGTGAACGTCGTGGGCTCGACCATCGCACGCGAGGTGGACGGCGGCATCTACCTGCACGCGGGCCCCGAGATCGGGGTCGCCTCGACCAAGGCGTTCACGAGCCAGATCGCGGCGCTGGCACTGCTCACGCTCAAGATGGGGCGGCTGCGCGCGCTTTCGATCCTCCAGGGCCGGGAGGTGGTGCGGGCGCTGGGGCGGCTGCCCGAGCTGGTCGAGCGCGTGCTCGCCAAGGCGCCCGAGGTGGAGCGGATCGCCGAGCGGATGATGCGGGCCGGCAACGTGCTGTACCTGGGGCGCGGCTACAACTTCCCCGTGGCGCTCGAGGGCGCGCTCAAGCTCAAGGAGATTTCCTACATCCACGCGGAAGGTTACCCCGCCGCCGAGATGAAGCACGGCCCGATCGCGCTCATCGACGACCTCATGCCGGTCGTGTTCATCGCGCCCAAGGACGCCGTGTACCAGAAGGTCGTGTCGAACGTCGAGGAAGTGAAGGCGCGCGGCGGGCGCGTGTTCGCGGTCGTCACCGAGGGGGACACCGGCGTCGTCCGGCTCGCCGAGCACAAGATCGAGGTGCCCGAGACGCTCGACCTGCTGACCCCCGTGCTCACGGTGCTCCCGCTGCAGCTCCTGGCGTACTACATCGCGGTGCGGCGTGGCTGTAACGTGGACCAGCCGCGGAACCTGGCGAAGAGCGTGACGGTGGAGTGAGGGTCGTCCTCCAGCGCGTCTCGCGGGCGGAAGTCCGCGTTGACGGGAGAGTGACCGGGAAGATCGGGACGGGCTTTCTCGTCCTCGCTGGCTTCGCGCCTTCGGACGGTGACGACACCCTCGGCTGGATGGCGGACAAGATCCTCGGCCTCCGGCTGTTCGGCGACGCGGCCGGAAAAATGAATCTGGCGCTCGCCGACGTGAACGGCGCGTTACTCGTCGTTTCGCAGTTCACTCTTTACGGCGATGCGCAGAAGGGCCGGCGCCCGAGCTTCACGGACGCGGCGCCTCCCGAGATGGCCGTTCCACTGTACGAGCGGTTCGTGACCCTGCTGCGGCAGCGCGGCGCGGGAAGCGGGACGGCCGTGGAAACGGGGGAGTTCGGGGCGATGATGCAGGTGGAGCTGGTCAACGACGGACCCGTGACACTGATTCTGGAGCGATGATCGTCCTCGCGAGCACCTCCCCGCGGCGCCGCCAGCTGCTCGAAATGCTGGGAATTCCGTTCCGGATGGTGGCGCCCCAGATCGAAGAGACCCTCGGGCCGGCCGAGCAGCCCGAGGGCTACGTGACCCGCCTGGCGCGCGAGAAGGCGCGTGCCGTGGCCGCGCGGGAGCGGGGCGCCGTCGTGGTCGCGGCCGATACCACGGTGGTGCTGCGGGGTCGCGTGTTCGAGAAGCCGGCGACGCCGGACCAGGCCGTCGAGATGCTGCGCCGGCTGCAGGGCCGGAAGCATCAGGTGTTGACGGCGGTGGCGGTCGCGAGCGACGGGCGGGTGGAGCATGCGCTCGACGTGACCGACGTGACCTTCCGGCGCCTCTCGAACCAGCAGATCGCCGACTACGTGGCCACGGGGGAGGCGCTCGATAAGGCGGGCGCGTACGCGATCCAGGGGAAGGGCGCGGCGCTGGTCGAGGGGATCCACGGCGACTTCTTCGGGGTGATGGGCCTGCCGCTGCGCCTGGTGCTCGACCTGCTGGCGCGCTTCGGGGTGCCTTACCGCTTCACCCGGTAAACGGGGACCTTCTTCGACTTTCCCTTTACCTGAATTGAATCGAGGGCTTCCACGGCGGGCCGCTGTTCGAGCTGCTCGTAGAACGCCTCCGAGATGAGGATCTCGTTCGGGCCGGCGCTGGAGCAGAGCCGCGAGGCGGTGTTCACCGCGTCGCCGATCACGGTGTACTCGAGCCGGCGGTCCGAGCCGATGTTCCCCGCGAACACCTCGCCGAAGTTGATGCCGATCCCGATCCCGAGCTCGGGCCGGCCCTGACTCTTCCACTTGGCGTTCAGCTTCGCGAGGGCCGTGAGCTGATCCAGGGCGCACGCCATGGCGCGGTGGGCGTCGTCTTCGTGGGCGATGGGTGCGCCCCACAACGCCATGATCGCGTCCCCCATGAACTTGTCGAGCGTGCCGCCGTGCTCGAACACGATCTCGACCATCTCGGTGAAGTACTCGGTGAGGAGCGTCGCGATGTCGTCGGGGCTCATCGTTTCGGACATGGTGGTGAAGCCGCGGATGTCCGAGAAGAAGATCACGACTGGCCGCTTCCGCCCCCCCAGCTGGACCGCGCCCTCCTCCTGGGCGATCTGGGCCGCGAGATTGGGGGCGAAGTAGCGCTGGAAGTTCGACAGCACGAGCGCCTCGCGCCGCAGCCGCTCGGAGCGCTGGGAGTTCTCGATCGCGACGGCCGCGAGCGAGCCGAACGCGATGAGGAACTTGAGGTCGTCGTCGGAAAAGGAGTGCGTGGCGGTCAGATTGTCCACGTACAGGATGCCGAGCACCTTCTGGTCCGTCCCCATGAGCGGCGTGCACATGGCGCTGCGCACGCTCTGGATGAGGATCGACTTCCCTTTGAAGCGCTCGTCGGCCGCCGTGTTGTCGGAGAGGATCGCGACGCGGTCCTCCACGACCTTGCGCGCGATCGATTGCGGCACGTGCTTCGACGCCGACGACTGGGCGCTCCGCCCCCTGGAAATCCGCGGCACCAGCTCGCCGGTCGCGGGCTCGAGCAAGAGGATCGACACCCGGTCCACGTTCATCACCTGGAAGGTGAACTCCACGACCTTGTCCAGCAGCCGGTCGAGCTCCTGCTGCTTCGACAGCTCCTTCGAGATCTCGAGCAGCAGCTCGAGCTTCTTTTCGCGCAGCTCTTCGAGCGACTGGGCGGTGACCTTCAAGTGCGAGGCGCCGGAGGGCGTGGCGGTCACGATGGCCGGCACCCCGCCCGACACGCTCACCGGCAGCTGGCGCACGATCGTGCCGCCCGCCGCCCTGGCCCCGGCGAACTCGGCCGACGGCGACGGCACGACCTGCGGACGCACCACCGGCGCGCTGACCTCCTTCACGCGGAAGGCCACCTTGCCGAAAGTGATGACGTCGTTCTCCACCGCCACCGCTTCGGTGACGCGGGCGCCGTTCAGGAACGTGCCGTTGGAGGACCCGGCGTCTTTGACCTTCACACCGCCCTCGGTGAGGGACACCTCGGCGTGGCGGCGGGAGATGGTGGGATCGTAGATCGGGACGTCGCTCGTGACGGCGCGCCCGACCACGACCGTGCGGTCGGGCTGCAGGTCGATGGACTGCTCGCCCGTGGTGCTCAGCAGCTTGAACACGAGCGCAAAATATACGTCAGCCGCCGGCCCTGGCGAGCGCCAACGCCTTGAGCACCGCCTGCGCTTTGTCTTCGGTCTCGCGAAACTCGCGCGCCGGATTGGAATCGGCCACGATTCCGGCGCCGGCCTGCACCACAACGCGGTCGCGGCGCACCAGGGCGCTGCGGATCGCGATGGCCGTGTCGAGGTTGGTCGCGCCCCAGCCGACGTATCCCACCGCGCCGGCATAGGGACCGCGCCGCTCGGGCTCGAGCTCGTCGATGATCTCCATGGCGCGCACCTTGGGCGCCCCGGTCACCGTGCCGGCCGGGAAGCACGCTTTGAAGACGTCGAGCGCGTCGTAGCCCTCGCGCAGCTCGCCCCGCACCTCGCTCACGAGGTGCTGCACGTGGGAGTAGCGCTCCACCGTGAGCAGATCGGTCACCCGCACCGTCCCGAAGCGCGCGACGCGCCCGACGTCGTTCCGCCCCAAATCCACCAGCATCATGTGCTCGGCGCGCTCCTTCTCGTCGGCGAGGAGTTGTTGCGCGAGCGCCTCGTCCTCCTCCGGCGTGCGGCCGCGCGGGCGCGTCCCCGCGATCGGCCGGACGGTGACCTCGCTCCCCTCGACGCGGACCAGCACCTCGGGCGAGCTGCCGAGCAGCGTGAAGTCGTCGAGCGCGAGGTAGAACAGGTACGGGGCGGGGTTCAAGGCGCGGAGGTAACGGTACAGGAGCAGCGGGTCCACCGCGCCGGGCGCTTCCTGGCGGCGCGACAGCACCGTTTGGAACGTGTCGCCTGCGCCGACGTACTCGAGCACGCGTGCCACGTCGCGCTCGAACGCGGCCTGCGGGTAGCGCGACTCGGTGGCGACCGGGGGAACGCCGTTCCCGAGGGGCAGGGGCGCGAGCTCGTGGCGCTGCCCGAGCCGCCCGAGGAGCTCGTCGAGCCTCGCCTCCGCCGCGTCGTACCGCCGCAGCCGCTCGGCGGGAGAAGCGTCGCGTGGCACTTCGACGTTAGCGAGCACGATCGCGCGCCCGAACAGGTTGTCGAGGATCACGAGCGTGTCGGCGATCATCATGACGGCGTCGGGCACGGCGAGCGTGTCGGCGGGCGGGCACGGCAGCCGCTCCACCGTGCGGACCAGATCGTAGCCCAGGTAGCCGACGGCGCCACCGGTGAAGCGCGGCAGCCCCGGAACGGGCGCCGCCGGAAGCGCGCGCAGGCGTTGCGCCAGGTGGCCGATCGGGTCGTCGGTCCGGCCCGCGGCCTGCCAACTCGTGTCCTTGGTCCAGCGCTCGACGGCGGGACCGCGATAGCGCCACACCTCCCGCGGCTCGGTGCCGAGGAAGGTGTAGCGGGCCCAGCGCTCTCCCCCCACCAGCGATTCGAGCAGAAACGCGAACGGCGGCCGGGCCACCTTCACGAACGCGGCGACCGGGGTGTCGGCGTCGAGCACCACTTCGCGCAGCACCGGGACCATGCCGCCGCCCGCCCGCTCGGCGCGGGCGAGAAAGTCGGCGCGCGCGTCGCTCATATCGCGCGCACTGGGGTACAGCGGGAATGGCCCGTTGCCCGCGAACTCGGGCGCAGCGACATTTCGACGCGATGCGCGCCGCCATCGCCACTCTCGCCTTCGGCGTGCTCACCGCTCCCATCCCCGCCGGCGCGCAGACGTGGAATACCGAGGGCGCGCTGGCCCTGGCGCGGCGCGCCGTGCTGCGCCGCGGCGGCGCGGCGGCCGATACGTCGCTCCACGACTACAAGGCCCAGGCCCACGGGTTCCTCTTCTTTCTCGGCGCCTTCGGGCAAGGGCTCGCGGACCCCCCCCGCCTCGTCAAGGCCGATCAACTGGAGCTGGAAGTGTACTGGCGGGCCCCGTCGAGCAGCAAGCAGCGAGTCGTCGGCTGGCGCGACCAGGCCCAGCTCCCCACCGACATCAACTATCACCGCGACCACCTCGGCATCATCCAGAACAATTTCGGCGCCGCGATCCGGCTGGGCGAGGGAGACGAGGTGCGGGACGTGCCGCACCCGCTCGCGGCCATCGGCCCGGAGGTGTACGACTTCGCGCTGGGGGACACCACGACCATCGTGTTTCCCGAGCGGGAGGTGCGGGTGGTGGCCCTGCGAGTCCGGCCCAAGGACTTCGGTCGCCCCCGCATCGTGGGGACCCTCTACCTCGACGCCGAGACGGCCGACCTGGTGCGCATGGCGTTCAACTTCACGCCCCGCTCCTATCTCGATCCCGAGCTCGAGGACGTCAGCATCGTGCTCGACAACGCGCTGTGGGAGCAGCGCTATTGGCTGCCTTACCGCCAGGAGATCGAGATCCGGCGCCGGGCGACCTGGCTCGACGTACCCGTGCGCGGCATCATCCGGGCCCGCTGGGAGGTCGACGGCTACGCCCTGAACCTGGGGCTCGCGCGGAGCTGGTTCGCCGGCGACGAGATCACGTTCCTGCCGAAGGCCGAGCGCGACTCTTTCCCGTGGAAGGAGCCGCTGGTGGCGGCGCTGCAGGA
>JAEHDT010000286.1 GCA_016880225.1 Gemmatimonadota bacterium
CCCGAGGCTTCCACGCGGTGGACTTCGGGGCGGCGCAGATCGAGCTGGAAGTGCAGCGCGCGGGCCTTGTAGGCGCGGATCGCGGCGTGATCCAGGTCGCGCGCCGTGGCGCGCGACACGTCGAACACGAGCTGCCGCACGATCTGATCATCGATCGCGGGCTTCGCGGCGGCGACCTGCGCGGCGATGCGCGCGTCCAGCTCTCCGGGCGTCAGCCCCTTGCCCTCGATCGGCGGCAGCTCGACGTGGCGCCGCGCCGGTGCGACCGGCCGGAAGCTGACTCGCGCCCCGGGCAGGTCCACCAGCAGATAACCCTTGCCGCGCCGGCCCTGTTCTTCCTCGTCCTGGAGCTGTCCCCACGGGTTCGGGGTCACGTATTCGACGCTCCCGGCGTACCAGGCGTTGGCGGCGATCTGTTGCGCGACGTGGTAGTGGCCGAGCGCGACGTAGTCCCATTGCGCGGGAGCGAGGTCGTGCTGATCCACCAGGGCGCCGCCGTATTCGGCCGTGCCACGCGGCTCGCCCAGCCCGGGCAGCTGCCCGTGCACGAGCAGCACGTTGAGCGTCGTGCCGCGCTGCGGCCGCAGGGCCGGCCGCTCGGGTTGCACCATCGCCTGGTGGGGCACGGCGAGAATCGAGCAATCGAGCTTCGAGAACGTCACATGGCGCGCCTGATCGACGACGACCTCGACGCCCAACGCCTCGTACAGCCGCAGGATCGTGCCGGTTTCCACGGAACGTGGCGTGTCGTGCTCACCGGCGATCATCACGATGGGTGCGTCCGGCAGGCCGGTGCGCAGGCGGTGCAATTGCTGGAACAGGAACAGGATCGCGGGGTTGGTGGGCCGGATCGAGTGGAACACGTCCCCGGCGATGACGATCAAGTCCGGGCGCTGGACGAGCAGGTCGTCCACCGCCCGGCGGAACGCCTCTGCGACGTCCGCCTCGCGCTGGTTCCCGCCCCGGGGCGTCTGCCGGTCGTATTGCCGGAAGCCGAGGTGGAGATCGGCGAGGTGGGCGAGCTTCACCGCGTCACTTGGCCTCGGCGAGCTGGAGCGAGGTCTGCTGGCGCATCGCCATCGTCATCTCGCCCTGCTGTTGCCCCCGTACGTTGATCTTCATCGTGCCGCCCATCGTGGCGCGCACCGGGACGCTCTTGGTGAGCGAGAAGACCTGCTCTCCGCTCAAGCCCCCCGAGAGCTTCATGGTGACGTGCTGGCCCTGCTGCGTGACCTCGATCGGGTCGCCGGGAAAGCTGGTTTCGACCGTGAGCAGCACGGACGTGTCCGGGCCCGCCACCTGGATCTCCTTGACGGTGAGCCTGGTGCGCGACTTGATCGGCTTGCTCGGGTTGAGCTGCTGGCCGAGCGGCAGCTCCTGCTCCGAGGTCCAGGAGTCGCCCACGCCCACCGGGGCCTCGGGCAGGCGCATCGCCATCGCCTTGACGCTCGTCCCCATCTGCTCGGTCACGGGGGACGGGGCGCCCGCCATCCCGCTGAAGGCAGCGCTCAACACCTGCATGCGCTCGTCGTACACCATCTCGCTGCGCATCCCGCGCATGCGGTCGAGGGCCGGCTGCATCGCGCCCGCGCCCATGCCAGGGGCCTCGAGGGTGGTCGAGTCGAACGTGGTCGTGACGCCCACGCCGCCCTTCGTGGGACCGGTGACCACCTGGGTGTAGTAGATGTGCATCGTGAACGTCTGCTCCGGCATGGCGGCCATCGGCCCGCCCTCGACGCGCATCGCGTTCTGCTGCTCGAGCGCGTAGTGGTAGGACGCCCCCGCGGGCGGATGGTAGCGCATGGTGACCTTGGGCCCGCTCGAGCCGCGGCACGCGAGCAGGGTGAGCAACGCCGTCGCGGCGGCACCGAGTGAGCGGGAAGCGGTCATCACGGACTCCTGTCGATCAGTAGGGTTCATCGGAAATGGGATTGAGCGGCGGCACGCTCTCGCGCGCCGGCACCCCGGCCGGGGCGACGCGGCCGCCCAGCTCCTTTTTGAAGTGCGCGAGCGCTTCCTGGGGCCGGGTCTGGCGCGTCTGGGCGAGCGCCCGGCGCACGTCTTCCTCGCGCCGCTCGGCGATCAGGTCCTTCACCAGGTTGGGGCGCACCCGGCGGTCGAGCTTCACGAGCTGGCGCACCACGGCGTCCTCGAACGGCAGGTCCGCCGCTGGCGGAAACCGCTCCACGCCGTCCCGGCCCCGCAGCACTGCCGGCCGCGGGAACCGCACGAAGATCGGCTGCGTGAAGTGGGGGTGCCGCACCATCAGCTCGCCGATCGGCAGCGTGGCGAGCTTGCTCTTCACCGCGGGCGAGAGCACCTGGTAGCCTGGCGTCGCGAGCTCGTCCGAGTCCATGCGGCCGAACACCATCGTCCCCGCATTCCCCACCACGCGCCGGTGCACCTGCGAGCGGAACTGCTCCGCGCCGAACAGCACCAAGCCAAGGTAACGTCCGCGCTCGGAGATATCGAGGAGCATCTTCTTCACGTACGTCTCGGGGCCGTCGCCCGGAGCGTACTTGTTGAGCTCGTCCACGAACACGGCGACCGCCTCGACCCCGAGGTCGCGGCGCTCCAGGTGCTCGCGCAGCTTCGACACGACGCGCGCGAAGACGAGATCCTGGCCGAGCGGATCGACATTCGCCACGTCCACCACGTACACGGCGCGATCTTCGAACCGGCCCCACGGCAGGTCGTTGGACGGCCCGTCGTCCGTCACGAGTCCCTTGCAGCGCGTGGAGATGTTCGACAGGCGGTTGCGTACCTTGCGGATGGTGGCGATGTGATGGGTGCGCCAGGTGTCGCTCCGGCCGGCGAGCTCGAGCCCGTCGAAGATCGAGCGGAACAACCGCTCCAGGTCGGCGAAGGTGAGCACGCGATGCGCCCCGCCGAACCCGTCCTCGAACGGCTTGTCCACCACGCGGTCCGACAGAAAGTCGATGAACGCGTCGGCCTTGGCGTCGATGTCGTCGCGGTTGAGCAGCACCTCGGCATAGTCGAGCACTTCGCGGAGCCCCCACACGAGCGGCTCCACGTCGGCCACCAGATCGGGGTGAGTGCGCAGCGTGTTCAGGTTCACGCCGTCGGCCTTGAAGGGCGCGTAGTAGCGCACCTTGTCGAACGGCTGCGCCGCCACGCCGAGCCGCTCGTAGCGGCGGCGGTCCTCGTCCTCGAGTGAGCCGGGCTGATCGAGGAAGCAGAGGTCGGGACCCTTCACGTTGAAGCACACGGCCGCGATGCGGCCCTTGTGAGGCGGGAAGTGCTGGAAGATGGACGCGAGCAGGAACTCCACCGCGCTCGTCTTGGTGGCGAGCCCGGAGACGCCCGAGATGTTCAGGTGCGCCGCTTCGGGGCCGAGCAGGAAGTCGGCGTCGAGGTAGACGGGGGCCTCGAGCCCGCCCGACGTGTACAGCCCCACCGGGATGGCGGTGGGCTGTGCGCCGCCGAGATACGCATCCATGCGGAGCGCCTGGGCCACGTCGGCATCGCTCGCCACGTGCACCCGGCCGAGCGGCACGGGCTGCAGCGGCTCTTCGGGCCGCTGCCGCAACACCGCCGCCGTCCACAACCGGATCTCCTGGCGTACGGTAGGATTCTCGGCCGCACGCGCCGGATCGCCCTCGGCCCCGACCACGTCGTGCAGCGGCGTCGCGAGATCGGAGTAGGCAAACCCATCCGTCACGACCCCGTACACGACGCGCCCAACCTCCCCTTTGCCGCTTTCCTCTTCTTCTTCGACCCTGACGATGGCTCCGATGCCGATACTCGTCTCGTTCGCGGTCCAGAAGTGGAACTGATGCGGCGTCGCCGGCTTCTGCTCGGTGGCGACGACGCGGCCGACCGGGGGGAGATCGCGTCGCTCGATCACGATCCGGTCCGTGGCAGACGGGATGCGGTAGGCGGCAGGAGGTCGCGCGGCGCGCGCGCTCTCAAGTACGTCTCCACGTCATGGATAGGGTAAAGTAACCGATCCCAGCGCCGGTCGGGGGTGGCGAGCGGGGCGCGCTCGAGCATCAGCCAGGCCGAGGCGGGAGACGCGAGGCCGACCGTGTCGGGGTGGGCACGGGCCTCCACGCGCACCAGCCCGTACAAGAGATCGTTCCCCTCCCACGGCCACAGCCGCAGGTACCAGGAATGGATCTCGCGGCGCGCGCCGCGGGGTTGCGGCCGGAACACGCTGGTGCGGTGAGCGGCGGGCAGAGTCAGAGCGCGCTCGAGCTCCGCTCCCTCGAAGAACTGCGCTCCATGGCTCTTGACGACGCCGAGCGCGCGCGGATGCGCCGACAGCACGGTCGAGTCGGAGAGCACGCCGTCCACCACGAGCCATTCGTCGGAGCCCAGGGTAGTGATCCAGCGCTCCGCGAGGCGGCGCTCGAGCGCCGCGCGCGCCTTCTGTACTTCCACGCGCGCAGCGGGCAGGGCGCGGGCGGGCGCGCCGGCTTCCTCCGCGGCGATTTCGACCACCCGCACCGCCGCGCCCTCGAGCGCCGCCCGCACGCCCTCGGGCAGCCGGTCGAGTCGGGTGATCGCGAGCTCCTCCGCATCCTGCGCGACGGGGCGGAGCCGACGATCGGCGCCGCGCCGGCGGATGGCCGCGGCGACGTAGGCCCGCACGATCGGCGTGACGCCCGCGTAGCCGACCACGCGCCACTGCTCGATGCCGTCGAGAAATCCTGTGCCCGCGGGCGAGAGGGGGCGCGCCCCTGAGAGCGAGTGAGTCCGGAGCTCGCGGTCTTCCACGG
>JAEHDT010000287.1 GCA_016880225.1 Gemmatimonadota bacterium
CTCCCAGTACCTCCGCAGCGAGCTCGCCGAGAAGCCGTTCAAGAAGGCTCAGGGAAAGACCGTCCTCGACCCCATGGCGTGTCCGCCGACCGTATTCGCCGTGGAAATGCTCGCGTTCCTGCCTCCCGTGCAGCGCGAGCGGGCGGGCTTCATCGAGCGGCTGGGGCATTACTTCTCGGCGCCGGCACCGCGTCGGGCGTTCTTCATCCTCGCCGGTAAGCGGCTGCTCAAGCCGGTGTTCGAGATCCTGGGGGACCCGCTCCGGTCCGACGCCCAGGGTCACGTCACCGATGTCCCGTTCGCGCTCTACTGGACCGAGCTGTTGGCGCGGCTCGGCCTGGTGCGCGCCATCCCGAGCGCCAGCCGGGTCTTGGCGCGGCTGTTCAGCGAATGTGACGACCAAGGGATCTGGAGCCCCAAGAGCCTGCGCACGATGCCCAAGGCGACGAGTCCCCTCACCGCGCACTACTTCCCGCTCGAGGGCCCCGGACGCAGCCCGGCCCAGCGGCAGACGGACGTCACATTCCGCTTGGCGTTGATCGCCCGGCTCATCGGTATTCCGGTCGAGGTCACCTAGGGTCGCTTGCTTCTCAGGCTCGAATAGCGTAGTAGTATTCGCTACTACGCAATGCCCCGCGAGATCGATCTCACCCCATTCGGGTTCACGCCCACCGAATCACAGGTGTACGCGGCGCTGTTACGGCTCGGTCCGTCCACGGGGTATGCGGTCGCCCACGCGACCCGTGTAGCCCGTGCCAATAGCTACGGCGCCCTCGAGGGCTTGGTGCGCCGGACCGCCGCGCTCCGTCTCGCGGGCCGTCCGGTTCGCTACCGGGCGGCGGATCCGCGGGCCCTGATCGCTCAGCTCGCGAACCAACAGGGAGAGGCCCTCGACCGCCTCGCGGCGGTGCTGGGCGACACGGCCGACCAAGGGGAGCCGGATACGCGCACCATCGCGGGGGAGCGTGCGCTCGCCAACCTCATCATGCACCTGGTCGCTCGGGCGGCGCGGCGGGTCGAGGGCGTCCTCGCAGCTGAACTGCTGCGGCCCACCCTGCCGGCATGGCGACGCGCCCACGAGCGCGCCGTGCTCGAGCTCCGCGTAGCGGGAGAGGCGCCGGCCGAGAGCGGCGCGCTCGTGAGCGGCAGCGTGTCGGTGGAGGTGCCCACCGTGCTGCTGATCGACGAGGCGCAGGCCGTTGTGGCCACCGGCAAAGCCGAGCTCGCGACCGGCGTCTGGAGCTCGCATCCGGCGATCATCGCCCTCATCCGGACCGCGCTGCGGGGTGTCTCGTGAGGAGACTGATCCCGCTCGTGCTCGCGGCCACGGCCTGCCGCGCTCCGGCCATTCCCCCGGACCAGCGCTTTCCCGCGGGCACACCGTTCGCCCCGCGCGAGCTCCGGGTCGATGGCACGCGGCTCCGCTACATCGACACGGGGCACGGCATCCCCGTCGTGCTGCTGCACGGCCTCGGCGCCTCGATGTACGCCTGGCGCAAAAACATCCCGAGCGTCGCCGCCGCGGGATTCCGGGTCATCGCGTTCGACAATCGCGGCTTCGGGTTCTCCGACCAGCCCGACACCGGCTACGACAACGCCTCCTATGCCCACCTCGCCGTGGCGCTACTCGACTCGTTGCGACTCGCGGATGCCGTGCTCATCGGCCACTCGATGGGCGGGGCGATCGCCGCCGAGGTGGCAATCGAGTATCCGCAACGCGTGCGGGGATTGGTGTTGATCGGGTCCGCTGGGCTGGGCGTCCGGGAGCCGATCCCGCTGCGCGTGGCCCGCTGGCCGCTGGTGGGCACTGCGGCGCTCGCCCTGCGGGGACGGGGGCTGACAGGGTACATCCTGCGAGCCACCTACGCCGACCCGCGGAAGGTCACGGAGGGCGACGTGGATCAGTACTACGCCCCCGTCGCCCGACAAGGGTTCCCCCGCTCGCTGGGGCGGGTGCTGCGGCAGTTCCGCCTAGACGGCCTCAAAGACCGGCTCGACCGCATCGCCGCCCCCACGCTCGTGCTGTGGGGCGAGCAAGATCGGGTGATTCCTTCGGCCCTGGGGCGCGCCTTGGCAGCCGGGATCCCCCGGTCCGCGTTTCTGACCGTGCCGCACGCCGGTCACTCGGTGCAGGAGGAAGCGCCGGACGAGGTGAACCGGCTCTTGATCAAGTTCCTGCGGGAGGGCTTGCCACGGATCCCGGCCGACCTGGCGGGCCGCGACGGGGGCCCTATATTCCTCAACCGCCCGGTTGAGGAAACAGGACTCTGAAACCCAAACTCAGTAATGCCAGTGCATTACGCATCATCGCCGCCGCCCGGGAGGAGTTCGCCCGGCGCGGCTTCGACGGCGCGCGGGTCGACCACATCGCCCGCCGGGCGGGAGTGAACAAGCAGCTGCTGTTCTACTACTTCCATTCGAAGCGCGGTCTGTTCGCCGCCGTCCTCGCCCGCGGCGCGACAGAGCTCGAGCAAGCGCTCGGCGATGCCGCCACCACGGGCGACGGTCCGCGCGAGCGCATCCGCGCGGCCCTCGCCGCGCAATTCGACTTTCTCGCCGCGCACTCAGACCTCGTGGCCCTGCTCGCCCAGGCGGGACGCTCGGATGCCCGGCCGTTCGCCCCGGCGATCAAGCGGCTGGTGGTGTTGCTCGCGGAGGGCCAGGGCCGCGGTCAGGTGCGCGACGACCTCGATCCGCACCTCGCCGCCGCCCAGGCCCTCGTCCTCATGGTGGCCTACCTCACGCTCGAGCCCCTCATCGCGATGAGCTCGCCGCCGCTCGGCGCCGACGAGCCGGCGTTGCGGCAGCGCTGGAAGGAGGCGGCCGTCAAACTGGTGCTGGACGGGGTGGCCGCCCACTAGACCCTGGGGCAGCGGCCGGTGGCGGCGCCGAAGCGGACCGCCCTACGAGAACCGCACGGCGGGAGCGGCGACGGGGGCGGGGGCGGGGGCGGCCGGTCCGCAGCGTCGGTAGCCGACGACCGGATCTACCAATTGATCCAGTAGGACGCCTTCACGAGGAACGTGTTGTTGGGGTGCAGGCTGAACAGGTCGCGCAAATCCCCCGGGAGCGAGCGCCGTCCCTCGAGCGACGTATAATCCGAGCGCCCCTGCGTCCACACGAGGAACAGCGCCGAACCGGGCCGATACTCCCAGCGCAGCACGACGGTCGAGTTGAACGCCTTGTCGTTGAAGCCGCCGGGGTGGTTGGTCACCGAGGTATCGGCGTAGGGCTTGTACCGGTTGGCGAAGGCGGCGGCGTTCGGATCGGCGAGCTCGCGTACGTTCGCGTAGGTGCCCTTGCTGATGAACGGCTGAGCGTAGAGCTGCAACGTGAGAACCGTCGACAGGGTGTAGTCGATTCGGCCCGTGAGTGATGCCTCTTTCTGGTCCAGACGCGCGAAGAGGTAGTGCGTGCCGCTCGCGTCCGTGATGACATTGGGGTCGGCTGGCTGAACGTCCTTCAAGTTGTGCGTCGCGCTCAGGGTCACACTGGTCCTGAACTGCGATGCGACGCGAAGCGCGACCTGCACGTTGCCGTTGAATCGCTCGGACCGACCCGCGTCACCGCGCCAATAGTTGAACCACACGTACGGCGTGAGCGCCGGACGCTCATCCCCATCCGCCTCACCCCAGGCCGACAGGTAGGGGTCGACGCGCACGGCGGGCCCGCCCCGAGTGCAGTCGCGGTCGCAGAACGTCGTCCCCAGCTGGCCCGCCGTCACGCCCCCGTGCACCCACCACCGGTTGTTCAGCTGGGCGTGCACGTTGGTGTTGCCCGCGCGCTCAACCGGGGTTCCCGCCGCCGTCCAGTACTGCCACCAGTTGAAGTTCCAGAACGCCGTTTGATAGATCGAGCTGGGGTGCCGCGACTGAAAGGCGAACCACGTGCTCCAGCTCTGCTGATCCGCCTGCCGCAGGAACCCGAGATCGTTCACCTCGAAGCCCGGTGAGCGACGCTCGTAGCTGGTTTCGAATCGCGTGATGCCCCCGCCGACCTTCCCGAACTTGAGTGCTTCCCCGTCGCCCGCGAGCGACGTCCGCGTGGGGTCATAGGAAACGCCGGCGCCGGGCCGCTGGTAATAGTGCACCGGGTCCCGCTGGGTGAGCGCGATCGCCGAGTCGGTCCCGGCCACGCGGCTCAAGGCGAGCGAGCCCGAGACCTGGTAGCGGCTCCCGAGGAAGCGGTGACGGAAGTCGACCGCCCCTACGTAAGCGTTGCGATGCAGTGCGTCCTCGGTCCACTGATCGAGGTGGCGGTTCACGGCCGTCACCATCGCCCCGAAGCCGCTCTCGCCACCCCGGAAGTCCTGCTGCGCCCGAACCACCGCGTAATTCGTGGTCGGCTCCATCGTGCGGTCCAATGTCGCCATCTCACGCCCCGTGACGGCGTCGAGCACGCCCAGGGTCTGGCCGCCCGGAAGGCGGCCGGTCAGCTTCGCGGAGCCGTAGATCGTGGTGGCCGTCGGGGCGTTTGGATCGCCGTAATCGAGCTGTGGGGCGCGCCCAATCCGTCGCGAGTAGAACAAGCCCTCGCCGGTGCTGCAGTCGTTCACCGCGCTGCAGTTCACGTCGAACCGAAAGATCCCCGCGCCCTGGACGAAAAACGGACGCCGTTCGGCGAAGAACGGCTCGAAGGCCGTGAGGTTGAGTACCGCCGGATCCGCTTCGACCTGCCCAAAATCCGGATTGACGGTCGCGTCGATCGTGAGGTTCGGCGTGATGCCGTACTTCAGGTCGGCGCCCACGGTCATCTTCTGGGAACGGTCGAATCCGGCCCCGACCGGTACGGACACGTTCTTGGTCACCACGTACGGCGCAAACTCTGGCCGCCGCGGCGACGGCAGGCCGGTGAGGCCCGTCAGCTCGCCCAGCTGCGACGTGATGCCCGACTGGGAATTGCGGTACAGCGGCCAACTCACGCGCTCGGTGTAGCGCTGAATGTCCCGCCAGATGCCGAAGCCGAACGTATTCGTGGCCCGCGGCACGTAACGCAGCTGGCTCAGCGGGATGCGGAATTCGGCCGTCCAGCCGAGAGAATCGACCTGTGCCGCCGCGTCCCACACCGCGTCCCAGGCGTCATCCTCCTGGCCATCGTTGTAGATCGCGTAATCGCGCTTCACCCCCGCCGGGTTCACGGCGAACTCGTAGCCGTTGCGCCGGTCATGGTACGAATCGATCATGATCTTGAGCTGATCGGTGGCGGCGCGGACGTCGCGGCGGGCGAGGAGCTTGAGGATGCTGTCGGGGTGGGGATCGAAGGCGCGGATGAAGACGTAGAGGTTATGCTCGTCGTACGCGACCTTCGCCTCCGTGGCGAACCGCGGATCCCCGTTCTCCGCAGGCTGGAATTCCCGGAACTGTGTGATCGCCGGCGCGGTCCGCCACACGGCGTCGTCGTCCCGGCCGTCGATCGCCACCGGCAGGGTGGCCCGAACGGCAGTCGCCGTCGTGGCGGCGGCCGGCGGGACACGCCCTGGTTGGGGCGACGCAACGGCGGTCTGGAACAGGACGGCAAGCAGCGCGGCAGCCGGCATGACGGGCCCCCGGGGAGCTGGACGGACGGTTAGACAGGTCCTACGGGGAAAAGGTTGGGTGGGTTCCGGCCCTGGCAAGGCCATGACACGAGCCCCCGGGGGAAGACCCAGGGGCTCGTGCCGAACCCGGGTTCAGTTGTGCTTGGCGACCAGGCCCGGCTCGATCGGTACGTCGCCGTCGAACACCAAGTGACCAGCTTCGAACCGCGCGCCGCGCAGCGCCAACGTGAGCACCTCGTCCAGGTCGTCCACCAGATGGACCTCGAGCGACTTCCGGACGTCCTCCGGCAGGTCCTCCAGGTCTGGCCCGTTCTCCTTGGGGAGCACGACCGTTCGGATCCCGGCACGGACGGCGCCGAGCACCTTTTCCTTCACGCCGCCGATCGGGAGCACGCGGCCCCGCAGCGTCACTTCTCCCGTCATCGCGAGGTCGTGCCGCGCCTGCCGCTTGGAGAGCGCCGATACGAGCGCAGTCGCCATGGTGACCCCCGCCGAGGGCCCGTCCTTGGGAATGGCCCCGGCGGGCACGTGAATGTGGATGTCGCTATCGGCGAACGCGTGCTGGGGAATTCCCAGCTGGTCGGCGTGCGACTTGGCGTACGTGAGCGCGGCGCGCGCCGACTCCTTCATCACGTCGCCCAGCTGGCCGGTGAGCACCAGCTCACCCTTGCCCCGCATCACGCTCGCCTCGACGAACATGATGTCGCCGCCGACCGGGGTGTAGTACATCCCGGTGGCCACGCCGATCTGGTCCTCTCGGGCCTTGCGCTCCGGGTGCACTTTGGGGCGTCCAATCAGGTCGTCCACGTCCTTGGCATCGACGGCGACGCGCTCGACCTCACCGCCCGCGATCCGGCGCGCCACCTTGCGGCCCAGCTTGCCGATCTCGCGTTCCAGCTGGCGGACGCCCGCCTCCCGCGTGTAGCTCGAGATGATCTCACCCAACGCAGCGTCGCTGACCTCGAGCTGTTCCGCCGTCAGGCCGTTCTCATGCAGCTGCCGTGGCACCAGATAGCGCTTGGCGATCTCGAGCTTCTCCCGCTCGGTGTATCCCGCGAAGTTGACGGTCTCAAGGCGGTCGAGGAGCGGCCCCGGGATGCTCTGCAAGAAGTTGGCGGTGGCCACGAACAGCACCTCCGACAGGTCGAACGGAACGCCGAGGTAGTGGTCCGTGAACGAATCGTTCTGCGCCGGATCGAGCACCTCGAGCAGCGCCGCCGCCGGATCCCCCTGGAAGGAGATGCCGAGCTTGTCGACCTCGTCGAGCAGGAACACCGGGTTCTTGGCGCCCGCCTGCTTCATGCCCTGGATGATGCGGCCCGGCATCGCCCCGACGTAGGTGCGGCGGTGGCCACGAATGTCGGCTTCGTCGCGCGCGCCACCCAGCGAGATGCGCACGTACGGCCGCCCCATGGCACGCGCGATCGACTTGGCGATCGACGTCTTGCCCACGCCGGGGGGGCCGACGAACAACAGGATCGAGCCCCGTGTCTGCTCGTCGTCCCCGGGGCCGCGCGTCTCACCCTGGGGCGCGCGCTGGCGCAGCTGGCGTACCGCCAGGAACTCGAGAACCTGGTCCTTCACGTCCTTGAGTCCGTAATGGTCCTGCTCCAGGATCTCGGCGGCGCGCTTCAGATCGAGCGCCTCCGGCGCCCGCGTATTCCACGGGAGCTCCGCCATCGTCTCGAGGTAGGTGCGGATTACTTGCGCCTCCATCGAGTCGCGGTTGGCCCGCTCCAGGCGGTCGAGCTCGCGGTCGACCTCCTTCTTGGCGGCCTCCGGAAGATCGAGCGCCTCGAATCGCTTGCGCAGCTGCTCGACCTCGGTGCCCTCGTCCTCCTCGCCGAGCTCCTTGCGGATCGCCTTCATCTGCTCCCGCAGGAACATCTCGCGCTGGCGCTCGCCCAGCTCCTCCTGAACCTGAGACTTGATGTGCTCCTGGGCGTCGAGCACGCCGATCTGGCGCTGGACGTGGACCAACACCCGGCGCAACCGCTCCTCCACCGACAGGGTCTCGAGCAGCGCCTGACGCTCCGCCGGTTTGACCTCCAGATAGCCCGCCACCAAGTCTGCGAAGCGGCCTGGATCGG
Source organism: Gemmatimonadota bacterium (assembly GCA_016880225.1). Lineage (GTDB taxonomy): Bacteria > Gemmatimonadota > Gemmatimonadetes > Gemmatimonadales > GWC2-71-9 > AG41. Next base: position 7,627 of record JAEHDT010000287.1, read on the forward strand.
TCACGCCTTCGAGCACCTGACCGACGACCTCCTCGGGAAGGCCCGACTTCTGACCAAGCTCGGACGCCCGCTCGCGGGCTTCCCGATGCAGGGCCATGAACGCGGGGTCCTCGAGGTTCAGGGGCGGCAGGTCTTCGGCTTCCCGGACCACGGCTTCCAGGTAGCGCCCGTTCTCGACATAGTGCAGCGCGGTGCCCCGGTGCTCGCCGTGCAGCAACAGCTGCACGCCACCCAGGCCGCGTTGGATCTGGCTGATCTTGGCGATGGTGCCCGTCGTGTACAGCACCCCCGGCGTGACGGCATCCACGTTCTCCCGCTGCGCGACGGCGAAAATCAGGCGAGATTCGCTCTTCAGCGCCGCTTCGATGGCGCGCAGCGTGGTAGGGCGGCCCGCGCCGATCGGCGTCGAGACACCCGGAAACAGCACCACCTCCCGAAGGGGCAGCACCGGCAGCGTCAGTCGCTCAGTCATAGTCACCAACTCGATTGAAAGTGAGGATGTGGCACTCCGACAGACGCAAAGCATCGTCCGTGCCACCAGCAGAACACTGCGCGGAGCACGCGCGTTCCACCGCCCGGCGGTCAATAAGGCAGGGGCTGCCGAATAGCCACCACTCTTGGGCCATCGCGGCGGTCGGAGCTAACTCAAAATGCGCTTGCAGGTTGCACGCCCGCGCCCCCGCGGCTAATCTATCCGCGCGCACTTCACGCGAACCTGGATGAACGACGCGGACAAGTCGCTCGCCGCCCGCCTAGTGCAGGCGCTCGGGAGCTCCTACACCCTCGAAGGGGAGATCGGCCGCGGCGGAATGGGCGTGGTCTTCAACGCTCGCGACGAGCGCTTGAAGCGCCAGGTCGCCGTCAAGGTCCTGCCCCCGGAGCTCGCGTTCCGCGAGGAGATCCGGTTGCGGTTCCTACGCGAGGCGGAGACGGCGGCGCGCCTATCCCACCCGCACATCGTGCCGATTCACTCGGTCGGCGAGGCGCCGGACGGGCTGGTGTACTTCGTGATGGCCTACGTGGACGGTGAGTCGCTCGCGGCGAAGCTCAAGCGGCGCGGCCGGCTCGCCCCGGACGATGCGCGCCGCATCATGCAGGAGACTGCCGACGCGCTCGGCGCCGCCCACGCGCTCGGGATCATCCACCGCGACGTAAAGCCCGACAACATCCTGCTAGAGGGAAGCCGCGGCCGCGTCGTGGTAACCGACTTCGGGATCGCCAAGGCCCTGTCATCGACCACCGGCCCGTCGACGTTGACGGCGACGGGGGTGGCGATCGGCACGCCCCACTACATGAGTCCGGAGCAGGCGGCGGGCGACCGCGAGATCGACGGGCGCTCGGACATCTACAGCCTGGGTGTGGTGGCGTACCAGATGCTCGTGGGAGAGCTGCCGTTTCACGCGCCGACGGTGCCCGGGATCCTGATGAAGCACATCACCGAGCGGGCACCCCTCATCACCGACAAGCGGCCAGACGTGCCCGAGGACCTGGCGGCGTGCGTGATGCGCTCCCTCGAGAAGGATCCGGAAGACCGCTGGCCTACCGCGGACGCGCTACGTCGGGCGCTCGAGGCACGGAGCGCGACCATGTACAAGCCGCGCCGCCCGAGCGGGGGATCGCCCTCCCGAGGCGTGCTGCTGCCGCCCCTGCCGGCGCTCCCCCGCGCGGGCCGGCGTCCCGACCGCGCGGCCCGCCGGCTCGACCGCATGGGCGAGCGCCCGGCGCTCGCGCCGAGCGGCGAGCCGGAGATCGTGCGCGAGCTGCGAAGCCGCTTCGTGACGTGGGCGTCGGTGTGCGGCTCCCTGTTCATGATCGATGTCGCGACGGGGAACCACACACCCAGCTGGTCGCTGTTCGTCGCGGCGATCTGGGGCGGGACCTCGCTCGTGCCGCGCTACGTGCGGCTGTGGCACGCGGGCTACTCGTGGCGCGACGTGTTCGCCCGGCCCCCCGCGCCCGACGCGATCGAGGCGCGGCTCGCCGCGGCCGGAAGGCGGCCCGTGGACTTGCCGCGCGCGACGGCCGACGAGTTCGGCCGCCAGTCGGAGCCGATCCAGCAGGCGCGCAGCGACCGCAAGGCGATCTTGCGGATCGTGGACCGGCTGCCGAAGTCGGAGCGGAAGCTGTTGCCCGACGTGGTAGCGACTGCGGACGCGCTCCTCGCCCGCGCCGAGGAGCTGGCGCGCACCCTGCATGCCATGAGCGGCACCGTGGACGGGGGCGCGCTCGCCCGCATCGAAGAGAAGATCGAAGCGACCAAGCGCCAGCAGGGCGACAGCGCGGAGCGCGAGCGGCAGGTGAACCTGCTCGAGCGCCAGCGCCGGACGCTGACCGACCTCCTGACCCGGCGCCAGATCGTGGCGGACCAGCTGGAGTCGTGCGTGTTGGCGATGCAGAACGTGCGGTTCGATCTGTTGCGCTTGCGGTCAGCCGGGGTCGCCGTGGCCCTCGACGACCTGACCCGCGCCACGCAGCAGGCCCGGGCCCTGTCGCGGGACGTGGATCACGCGATCGCGGCGGCCGGGGAGATCAAGGAGGCGCTGGGGGAGCAGAGCGGCGCTTAGAACGCGTGCAGGTCCCGCATCGCGCGCGCCAGATCCTCCACCTGTGGTAGGATGAAATCCTCGAGCCCGGGGGCGTAGCCGACGAACGTGTCGGTCGAGGCCACCCGCCTTACGGGCGCATCGAGCGAGGAGAAGCACTCGTCGGCGATCCGGGCGGCGATCTCGGCGCCGTAGCCCCACGACAGGGAATCCTCGTAGGCAACCAGGACTTTGTTCGTCTTCTGCACCGAGGCGGCGATCGTCTCCCAGTCCACGGGCGAGAGACTGCGCAGGTCGATCACCTCCACGCTCACACCGTCCCGCTCCTCGAGCTCCTTCGCCGCGACCAGCGTGCGCTGCACAACGGCGCCGTACGTCACTACGGTGAGGTCCCGGCCCTGCCGCACGACGTTCGCCTTGCCGAACGGGATCATGAAGTTCGGCCCCGGGTTGGGCGCTTTGTTGTACGTCTGGCGGTAGAGGTGTTTGTGCTCGAGGAAGAGCACCGGATCGTCGCAGCGGATGGCCGTGCGTAACAGGCCGTTGGCGTCGAGCGCGGTGCTGGGGCACGCGACCCGGAGTCCCGGCACCGCAGTGAACACGACGGCTCCCGTCTGCGAGTGGTAGATCGAGCCGCCCTTGAGGTACCCACCGTAGGTCACGCGCACCACCACGGGACTCGAGAACGCGTTATTCGAGCGCCAGCGCAGGGTCGCCATCTCGTTGCGGAGCTGGTGATAGGCGGGCCAGATGTAGTCGAAGAACTGAATCTCGACGACGGGCTTCAAGCCGCGCGTCGCGAGTCCGATGGCACGGCCCACGATGTTCGCTTCCGCGAGCGGTGAGTTGTAGACCCGGTCGTGCCCGAACTGACGCTGCAGCCCCCAGGTGACCTTGAACACGCCCCCCTTGCCCTTCACCTGCTCCAGGTGCTGCTGGCGGCTCACATCCGCCACGTCCTCACCGAACACCACGATGCGGGGGTCGCGGGCCATCTCGTCCCTCAGGCACGCGTTCAGGAGATCCACCATAGTGGTGGGATCCCCGGTGAACTGGGGATCGTCCTCCGTGTCGAACTGCTCCGACGTGGGATCGACGTCCGGCGAGTACACGTACTCGAGCGCCGTCTCCGGCCGGGGCTGCGGCGATCCGAGCGCCATGTCCGCCGCGACGTTCACCTCGTCATCAATCTGGCGCTTCACCGCCTCGAGCTCCCCCTCGGTCGCGACGCCCTCGGAAACGAGCCACTTGGGGAACCGCACGAGACAGTCGCGGCGCGCCTCCTCCTCGCGCTCCTTGGGGGGCTTGTAGAGCACTTCGTCGTCCGAGAGGGAGTGCGAATAGGGCCGCGTCACGTGGGCGTGCACCAGGGCGGGACCCTTGCGCTGGCGCACGTACTCCGACGCGCGCAGCAGCACATCGTACGACGCCACCGGATCGCAGCCGTCCACCTCCTCGACGAGGAGGCCTGGGAAATTGCGGACGAGCTTCGACACCGAGCCACCGGCCGTCTGGACCTCGACGGGCACCGAGATGGCGTAGCCGTTGTCCTCGATGAGGAACAACACCGGAAGCTTCAGGTTGCTGGCGGTGTTGAGCGCTTCCCAAAACTCTCCCTCGCTGGTCGTGCCGTCCCCCGCGGAGACGTATACCACCTCGTCGCCCTTGATCGGCTTGTCGGCGATCGCATCGATGCGGTCGTAGCGGAGCCACGCTTCGGCGCAGCCGACGGCCTGCAGCAGCTGGGTGCCCGTCGGGCTCGACTGGCTGACGATGTTCAGGGCCTTGTGGCCCCAGTGGGAGGGCATCTGGCGGCCCCCCGAGTTGGGGTCCTCCGCCGCGCCGACCGCCGAGAGCAGCATCTCGGTTGGGGTCATCCCCAGGGAAAGGCACAGGGCGCGGTCGCGGTAGTAGGGGTAGAACCAATCGTACGAGGGCCGCAGGACCCGGCCCGCCGCCACCAGGACCGCCTCGTGACCGGCTCCCGAAATCTGGAAGAAGATCTTGTTCTGCCGCTTGAGCTGGATCTCCTTGTCGTCGATGCGCCGGGAGAGCAGCATCACCCGGTACATGTCGAGGAGATCGGATTTGGACGGGGTCTTGGCGGCCCGAGGGCGGGCTTGGATGCGCGTCGCCATGGCACAAAGATATCACCATATTTCCCCGCGATGAACGACGCCGAAACGCAGGCGGTCCTGGGGCGGCTCACCTACGGCCTGTACGCGCTCACCGTGAAGCACGAGGGCGACGAGCACGGCATCACGGCCAACTGGGTCACCCAGGCCTCATTCGACCCCCCCATGGTGGCGGTGGCGGTGGGCAGCACATCGAAGACAATCGAGCTGCTGCGCGACGCGCATCACTTCGCGATCAACGTGCTCCACGAGGGGCAGCGCGACCTGGCGGCGAAGCTCGGCCGGGCCTCGGGGGGCGGGGGCGGGGGCACCTCGCAGAAGCTCAAGGGGATCAAGACGAAGCCCGCGCCGGTTTCCGGTGCCCCCGTGCTCACCGAGGCGCTGGGCTGGGTGGAGTGCCGCGTCGTCGCCACACTCCCGAGCGGGGACCACACGCTGGTGCTGGGAGAGGTCGTCGGGGCTGGGGTGGAGCATGAAGGTGTGAAACCGCTCACGCTGGACGCGACGGACCTCAAGTACTCCCGCTAACGCCGATAGACGACTCTGCCGCCGGCGATCGTGTAGCGCACGCGCGCCTGATCGAGCGAATCGGGCGGCGTGGCGAAGAGATCGCGGTCGAGCACCACGACGTCCGCCTCGTGGCCCGGCGCGAGCGTGCCCCGGCTCGCCTCATCGAAGGTCGCGTAGGCGTTCCCCACGGTGTACGCCTGGAGCGCCTCTCCCACCGAGATCTTCTGCTCCGGCACCCATCCGGCCGGATGCTTGCCGTCGAGGGTGCGGCGGGTGACCGCCGCATACACGCCGAGGAGCGGGTCGAGGGGTGCGACCGTCCAGTCGGAGCCGAACGCGAGCCGTGCCC
>JAEHDT010000288.1 GCA_016880225.1 Gemmatimonadota bacterium
CGCCCGCGTCCGCCACGGCGAACACCTCCTCCACCTTCGTGGGATTCAGCAGCACCGCGGCGGCGGCCCGGCCGCTCCGCACCGCGTCGAACGCGGCCCGCGGGTCGGCCGTGTACGCGAGGGACGGCGTGGCGGTGGCCGCGCCGAGGATGTGTTGTACGACCAAGGTTTCGATTCGCGCCACGTCGAGCGCTCGCACCGCGGAGGTCCGGCCCAGCGACGGTATGGCGTCGAGCGCTGCGGTCGGCTTGAGTACGAGGGTCACATCGTAGCCGCCGGGGAACGCGACGATGCAGGCCGTGCGCTCCCGTCCGAGCTCCGCGAGGCGCTCCACCCGGTCCATGCAGGGCGCCACGCGCCCCACGTCGAACCACTCACGCCAGGCGGCGACGAGCTTCGCGGCGTCGCGCTCCGCGCCGAACACGATGCGGTGCGTCGGGAGGATGGTCAGGCCGGGATCCGCCGCCGACACGATGAACGACAAGACGCGGTCGGCGCTCGGATGGTCCTGGGCATACGCCGCCGCCGTCTCATAGCGATGATGGCCGTCGGCGACGTACAGCTGGGCGCGGCCCGCAACCCGGGCGAGCGCCGCCGCGCGCTCCCCGGACAGCACCCACTGACGAACGGTGGCGCCGTCGAGGACGGCGCGCGCCGCGGGCACGCCCGAGGCGGCCTGCGTCAGCACCCCCGCCAGCGCGCCGTCGGGATCCGGGGCGAGCAGAAAGATGGACTCGAGGTTCGTCCGCGTCGCGCGCAGGAGGGCCAGGCGATCGGCCTTGGGCTCCGAGTGCGTCCGTTCGTGCGGCCGCACGCGCCGCGTCGCAAACGGCTCGGCGCGCACGGCCGCCAGCATGCCGATCCGCGTGCGCTGCTCGCCGGAGGGGAGCGCGTAGTCCTGCGCCACGACGTACACCGACTCTCCAGGGTCGGAGCGCAGCACTTCGGACTTGCGCCAGTCCGCGAGCAGTGCCGCGGCGTGGGCGTAGCGATCGCCGGCGCTCCCGGACGGCGCTTCCGGCAGGATGAGATGGACGATATTGTGGGGATCACGCGCCGCGTAGCGCGCGCGGTCCTCCTGGGACAGGACGTCGTACGGAGGAGCGAGCAGCGCGCTCAAGCGGTCCCTCGCGGCATACCGCTCGCCCCGGAACGGCGCGACGAGCGGCGGCAGCTCGGCGTTCACGATTGCCCGGAGCCTCCCGTGTCTCTGCGCGAAGCCCAGCAGACGGTCGATCGCTGGATCGGCCAATATAAGGAAGGGTACTTCCCGCCGCTCACGAACCTCGCGCGCCTCACCGAGGAGGTCGGCGAGCTGGCGCGCGAGCTGAACCACCGGTTCGGCGAGAAAACCAAGAAGCCCGGGGAGGCGGACGGCTCCGTCGCCATGGAGCTCGCCGACATTCTGTTCGTCGTCTTCTGCCTCGCCAACTCCCAGGGGATCGACCTGGACGCGGCATTCGCAGAGATGATGCGCAAGGTCACCTCCCGCGACGCCGATCGCTGGACCAAGAAGGTACGCTGACCTCTTCATAGATGCGCTGGTAGGACGCAAGACGATCCGGATCGAACGCCCCCTGCTCCGCCGCCCGCCGCACGGCGCAGTCGGGCTCCGCCAAGTGCCGGCAGTTGTCGAAGCGGCATTGGTCGAGGAACGGGCGGAACTCGGGGAAGCACACTGCCAGCAGTTCCGGATCGAGCCCCCAGGTCCCGACCTCCCGCAGCCCGGGCGTGTCGACCACGTAGCCCCCGGGGGCGAGCGGCACGAGCATCGCGGCGCGGGTCGTGTGCGTCCCCGAGTCCCACCGCGTACTGATCTCCCCGATCCTCAGGTTCAACCCCGGGTCCAGGGCATTCAACAGGCTCGATTTCCCCACGCCCGACTGGCCGGCCAGTACCGAGGACCGGCCGCGCAGCAGATCGCGCAGTGCGGCGAGGCCTTCCGGCTCCCGCACCGACGTGGCGAGCACCTGGTACCCAGCGGGGCCGTACCGCCGGAGCAGTGCCGCGAGCGGGTTGCGGTCGAGGTCGATCTTGTTGAGAACGACCACCGCCGGGATGCGGGTACCCGCCGCGATCACCAGGAACCGGTCGAGCATCCGGGTATTCGGCTCTGGGCTTCGGGCGGACGCGACCACCACGACCTGATCGACGTTCGCGGCAATGGGCTGAGCTCGCGGACTTCGCTCGCCGGCCGCCCGCCGCACCAAGACGCTCTTGCGCCGCCGCACGGTGGAGATCGTGGCATGATCCCCGGTGTGCAGCTCGAGCTCCACCACGTCCCCCGCCACGACGCGGTCGTCGTCCCGGTGCTTCAGCTTGCCGCGCAGCACGGCCGTGACTTCGCCGTCGTGCGTGTGCACACGGTACGTGGACCCGATGCGCGCCAGCACCACCCCGGTCGTCACGGCCGCCCCTGCCGCTCGATGCAGACATCGAGGTGCCGCTTCACGTCCTGGAGCGTCAACGCGAGCAGCGGGGCGAGCGCCTCCGCGGGCGTCGCTCCCCGGAACAGGTAGTCGGTCTCCACGTGTCCCACCGGCCGATCCCCGGCGTCGGACCAGCGGACGAACAGCAACGCGGCCCCGTAGCGCCCATGGGCGTCCGGGATGTCGTCCACGAACGTCCCGACCGAGTAGGACCGGCCGTCGCTGCCCGCGAACGCCGGCGCGCGCTCGTGCACCCGCTGATAGCCGCCGAGGGTGCTGTCCGTCAGCTCCGCCGTAGGGACTCCCGCAGCACGTTGCCGAGCAGGAAGGCGACGTTGGCCGGGCGCTCCGCCAGCCGGCGCATGAGGTAGGGGTACCATTGGGTACCGAACGGGACGTAGACACGCACGTTGTGGCCGTCGCGGCGCAGCCCGAACTGGAGGTCACGGCGCACGCCGTACAACATTTGGAACTCGAAGCGCGCGGCCTGGATGCCCTTGTCGCGGGCGAAGGCCCTGGCGTGGTCGATGATGCGCGCGTCGTGGGTGGCGATGGCGGGATAGACGCCCCTGAGCAACAGCCGCTCCATGCAGCGGACGTAGCTCAGGTCCACGTCGCGCTTGTCGGGGAAAGCGACGCTGGCGGGCTCCTGATAGGCGCCCTTGCACAGCCGGACCCGGGCGCCCAGTGATATCATCTGGTCCACATCCTGCTCCGTGCGCCGCAGGTACGACTGCAGCACCACGCCGACCGCGTTGCCGAACTCGGGGAGCAGGCTGCGCTTGAACAGCAGCAGCGTGCGCTCGGTGTAATCGGACTGCTCCATGTCGATCCGCACGAATGAGCCCTGCGCTGCAGCGCGGCCGACGATGGCGCGCATGTTCTCGAGGCACAGCGCCTCGTCGACGTCGAGGCCCATCTGCGTCAGCTTCACGGAGACGTTGACGGCCGCCCCGGCCGTCTTGATGCGGTCGAGGGTCTCGAGATACGCGTCGCGGGCCGCGCGCGCTTCAGGCGCGCTCGTCACCGACTCACCCAGCAGGTCGAGGCTCGCGCCGAGTCCCGCGGCGTTCAGGTCCTTCGAGGCCGCGACCCCTGAGTCCACCGTCTCCCCCGCGACGAAGCGCGCCGCGAAGCGGCGGGCCAGTCCGTTACCGCGAATGAACCGGAAGATGCGTGGCTGCTCGCTCAGCCACAGGAGACCAGCGCGGAGCATCAGGTGCTGGGCGTCACCGATAGAACTTCGAGTCCTGCTGCGCCTGGTCGCGGAGCACCTCGCACGGGGCGAACCGGGCACCATGGCGCTCCGCGAGCCGCTCCAGCTCCGCCACGATCCGGGCGGCGCCCAGGTCGTCGGCGTGCCGCAGGGGGCCGCCGCGAAACGGCGGGAACCCGAAGCCGAAGATGGCTCCCACGTC
>JAEHDT010000289.1 GCA_016880225.1 Gemmatimonadota bacterium
CACCTCGCGCGCCGGCTGCGGGCGCTCGCCCCCACCCACGGCCTCGACCTGCACGGCAGCGTCCGCAGTGCGGGACTGCGGCTGCTGGTGCGCTGCCGCTGGTCGGGGTATCGCAAGCGCAAGGGCGCGCGGGCGCTCCTCATCTCCACCAAGCTCGACCTCTACCGGCGGCACGCGCCGGTCGCCGAGCGCTATTTCGAGGCGGCGCGGCGGCTCGACACCCGTCCCGACGGTGGCCCGCCCGAGTTCTGCCTCGGCGGCGGCGCCCGGGACCGCGCGGCGCACTGGCTCGCCGAGCGGGGGCTCGCCGACGCGCAACTCGCCGCGCTCGCCCCGGGGGCGGCCCACGCCACTAAGCGCTGGCCCATCGCCCACTGGAGCGCGCTCGCCGAGCGGCTCCGCGCGGACGGCTACCGGCCGGTCGTCGTGGGCGGGCCCGACGACCGCGGGCTCGCCCAGCAGCTCGTGGCGGAGGGGACGGGCGCCGCCGTCAGCGCCGCCGGCGAATGCTCGCTGCAGGAGACCGGCGCCCTGCTGGAGCGGGCCCGCGTTGTGGTATCGGGAGACACGGGGGTGATGCACATGGCCACCGGCGTGGGCACGCCCGTCGTGGCGCTGTTCGGCCCCACGGTCGGGCAGTTCGGCTTCTTTCCGTACCGCGCCCGGTCCATCGTGCTCGAGCGCGCCCTCGAGTGCCGTCCCTGCTCCGCCACCGGCACCGCGGCGTGCCCGCTCGGGCACCACCGCTGTCTCGCCGACATCACGCCGGCCGAGGTGGCGGCGGCGGTGCAACGGCTGGTGGCATGAGCGTCGCCACCACCCCAGCGGAGGAGCGGTTGATCGGCCTCGTGGCCGAAGCGGCGCGCGGCCCTCAGCGCGAGGGCCTGTTCGCCCTGTGGCTGGTCGTGCGGTCGGCGGAGGCCCTGCTCCCTCCCCAGCCGCTTTCCGGCAAGGGCCACCGGCGCCGCCTCCAGGCGCTCGAGGCCCGGCTCACGAGCCTCGCCCTGCCGGCGCCGTTGCGGCGCGCCCTGGTCGCCGCCCGCCATCACTTGGAGCCCGCCACCCCCGCCGCCGCCGCGGTCGTGCTGTCGCAGCTCGTGGCCCCGGCGCGCGAAGTGCTGGGATCCGAGGCGGGAGACGCCGTCGCCGTTGCCGCCCGCGCCGCTCGTGCGCATCTATAAGAGGTATGACGACACGCCGCTTCCCCAGGCGCCCCTCGCCCGAGTCTCTGGTCGAGCGCGTGGACCAGCAGCGCCCGGGCGACGTACCGGGCGACACCGTGCCCACCGGCTTCCCCTCCATCGATCGCATGCTGGGCGGCGGCCTGCGGCGGCGCGACCTCGTGGTGCTGGGCGGCGACATCGGATCGGGCAAATCGGCGCTCGCCCTGGGCCTGGCGCTGCGCATCGCGCGCCAGGGGACGGGCGTCGCGGTCTTCTCCGGAGAGATGGATGAGGAGCGGCTGATGGAGCGCGCCCTCGCGATCGAAGGGCGAGTGGCGGTGGATGAGATGCGGGGTGCCAAGCTCACCGACCAGACCCGAGCCGGCATCGGGGGCGCGGCGGTGCAGCTGCGCGATCTGCCCCTCACGATCCTGCCGCTCGCCGCCCGGGACTTCGAGGAGTCCGCCGAACGGCTCGATCCGCTGCGACAGCTCGGGCTCGTCGTGGTCGATTATTTGCAGCTCGTGCCGTCGCCACGCGGCGTGGCGCGGTCCACCCAGGACGAGGACCTCGCCCTCGTGCTGCAACGCCTCAAGGCGCTGGCGCTCGAGCGCCGGGTGGCGCTGGTCGTCGTGTCGCAGCTGCCCCGGTTCGACGCCAAGCGCCCCAATGCGCGGCCTGCGCTCGACGACTTCGGGCACCTGGGCGCGATCAAGCAGCACGCCGACGTGGTGCTCGGGATCTACCGGGAGGACATGTACAACCCCGGATACGGGGTGGAGGGAGCGACCGAGCTGATCGTCCTGAAGAACCGCAACGGGCCGACCGGGTTCGTGGACCTGTACTTCTACCGGCGCTGGATGCGGTTCGAAGACATGCTCGATCCGGATCGATGAAAAAGCGGTAAGTTGTACGCCGGGGGTGCTATGGCCGGTCACAGCAAATGGAAGCAGATCAAGCGGAAGAAGGCGGTCACCGACGCGCGGCGCGGCGCCCTGTTCACCAAGCTGATCCGTGAGATCACCATCGCCGCCAAGCAGGGCGGCGGCGATCCGTCGGGGAACGCCCGGCTCCGCACCGCGATCGACGCCGCGAAGGCGGAGAACATGCCGCTCGACAACATCGAGCGCGCCGTCAAGAAGGGCACGGGCGAGCTCGAGGGCGTGACGTACGAAGAGGTCACCTATGAGGGGTACGGCCCCGGCGGCGCCGCCCTCTTCATCGAAGCCACCACCGACAACGCGAACCGCACCGTCGCGGAGATCCGCAACCTGTTCCAACGCCACGGCGGCAACCTTGGCGCCGCGAACTCGGTGGCCTGGATGTTCGACCGCAAGGCGCAGATCACCGTGGACGCGACCCGGGCCGACGAGGACGCCGTCATGGAGGCGGCGCTCGACGCCGGTGCCGACGACATGGTGCGCGAGGGCGACGCGTTCCTGATCACGGGACCACCCAGCGCGCTGCACCAGATCAGCGAGCGACTCAAGAGCAAGAAGATCGCCGTGCAGGGAGCCGAGATCACCATGCTCCCCAAGAGCACCGTCAAGGTGGACGGCAAGGACGCGAAGCACCTGCTCGCCCTGATCGAGGTGCTCGAGGAGTTGGACGACGTCGCGAAGGTCTCCTCCAACTTCGACATCGACGCCGAGGCGTTGGCGGCGGCGACCGCGTAGCGTGAGGGTGCTGGGCGTCGACCCCGGGACGTCGGTCACCGGCTATGGCGTGATCGAGACGGGAAACGGCGCCCCCGGAATCGGCCGGCTGATCGAGTGCGGGGTGATCCGCTTCACCGGGCGGAGCCCGCTGCCGCGCCGCCTCCAGGAGCTGCACTCGCACATCAGCCTTCTCATCGCGCGCCACCACCCCGGCGCGCTCGCCCTGGAGAACGCCTTCTACCATAAGAACGTCCATACGACGCTCGTGCTGGGCCACGCCCGCGGCGTGATCCTGCTCGCCGCGGAGCAGGCGGGCCTCGAGATCGC
>JAEHDT010000048.1 GCA_016880225.1 Gemmatimonadota bacterium
CGAGCCCCGCGAACGTCGCGGGCTCGGCGCCCAGGGCCACGCCCAGGCGGGTGATCTCGGCGAGCCCCCGCGTGACGAGCGCCGCCCGCGTGTTGTGCCCCATCCCGAGCCCTTCCAGGATTCCCGCCGCGAGAGCGATAACGTTCTTGAGCGCCCCCGCGAGCTCCACGCCGATCACGTCCGTGGACGAGTATACCCGGAAGTAACCCGTCGAGAACACCTGCTGGACCTGCTGGGCGACGGAGTGCTCCTGCGCTGCCGCGACCACGGCCGTCGGCTGGCGGGCGTACACCTCCTGGGCGAACGACGGGCCCGACAGCACGGCGATGCGCGCGTCCTTGGCGAGCACGTCCGCCAGCACGCACGACAGCGTCGCCAGCCGCTCCGGCTCGAGACCCTTCGACACGGACACGACGAGGGCCCGCCGCTCGATCGCCGCGCTCGCCCGCGTCATCACGTCACGCACGGCGTGCGACGGGGCCGCCGACACCACGACTCCCGCCCCCCGCACCGCCGTCGCGAGGTCGGCCTCAGCCTTGAGCGAGGAGGCGAGCTTCGCGCCGGGCAGGAACATGTGGTTCACGTGGTCGCGGGTGACGCTCGTCACGACCTCCGCCTCGCGCGCCCACAGCGTCACGGCGTCGGCCGCTCCCTTGCGGGCGAGCAGGTCCGCGAGCGCGGTTCCCCACGCGCCCCCGCCCACTACGGCGACGCGCGTCACGCCGTCACTCCCTTTCTCGTGCGGAATCTGTTCTCCGTGCCGGCCCGCAACCGCTGGATATTGTGGCGGTGCGAGTACGCGATCAGCAGGGCGAGCACCACGCTCGCCCCGATCGTGTAGGGTTGGCCGGGAGCCGTGAGCCGCACCCACACCGGAAACAGGATGGCCGCGGTGAGCGAGGCGGCCGACACGTATCCCGAGAGCCACAGCGTCGCGGCCCAGATGGGTATCGAGATCACGACCGCGAGGGGGGCGAGGGCGAGAAACATTCCCGCCGCCGTGGCAACGCCCTTTCCACCCTTGAAGCGCACGTACGGCGAGAACATGTGCCCGAGCACCGCCGCGATGCCGAGCGCGACGGTGAACCATGCGGGGCCGTTGGACCAAGGCCCGAGGATGGCGACCGGTACTGCCCCTTTGGCCACGTCGATCAGGCCCACCGGCACCGCGTAGCCCCAGCCGAGCACCCGGTACACGTTGGTCGCACCGAGGTTCTTCGAGCCGTGCTCGCGCAGGTCGATCCCCCGCCCCACGCGGGCGGCGATGTAACTCGTCGGCGTGGCGCCGATCAGGTAGGCGAGGAGCACCATCACGGCCAGCCCGTAGTCGTTCATCGGCGGGCCGCCTCGCGCTTGCGGCGCAACTTGAGCTTCAGGGGCGAGCCGGTGAACTGCCACGCGTCCCGGAAGCCGTTCACGAGATAGCGCGTGTAGGACTCGGGGATGGCCTCCGGGCGATTCGACACGATGGCGAAGCAGGGCGGCGCCGTACCGATCTGCGACGCGTACAAGAGCCGCACCGACTCGCCCACGGGCTGCGGCGGCTGTTGGCGATCCACCAGGGCTTCGAGCACGCGGTTGACCTCCGCCGTCGCCACCCGTCTGCCACGCTGCTCCGCGACCTCCAGGATCAGCTCCAGCAAGTTCGCGACCCGCTGTCCGGTCTTGGCGGACAGGTACAGAAACGGGATGAACCGCAGGAACGGTGCGCGCTCCTCGAGCTCGCGCTGGCCCCGCGCCGCGGTGTTCGTCTCCTTCTCCTCGATCAGGTCCCACTTGTTGACGGCAACGATGACCGCCGCACCGCGCTCCCACGCCTCGTTCGCGATCCTCAGGTCCTGGACGTGCATCCCCTCCTGCGCGTCCACGACGAGGACGCACACATCGGCGCGCTCGATCGCCCGCGAGGTCCGAAGCGTGGAGTAGAACTCCACGTCGTCCGCGACCTTGCTGCGCTTGCGAAGCCCGGCGGTGTCGATGAACACGAGGGTGTGGCCTTCGTAGCTGAAGGGCGTATCGATCGCGTCACGCGTCGTGCCGGGCTCGGCCGCGACCACCAGTCGCTCCCGGCCGAGCAACCGGTTCACGAGGCTCGATTTCCCCACGTTCGGCCGGCCGACGACCGCCACGTCGATCTCGGCCTCGGCGCTCGCCTCGGGAGCCGCGGGCAAAAGCTCGACCAGGCGATCCAGGAGGTCACCCGAGCTCTTGCCCACGGCGGCCGACACGGGGAACGGATCGCCCAACCCGAGCTCGTAGAACGCCAGGTGTCGCGTGTCGGCCGGCAACTGGTCCGCCTTGTTGGCCACGAGGATCGTCGGCCGGCCGGCCCTGCGCAGGTAGGCGGCGATCTCCGTGTCGGCCGGGTTGACCCCCTGCTCCACGTCCACGACAAACAGCACCACGTCGCTCTCCGCCACCGCCGTTTCGACCTGGGCCCGGATCGCGCGATTGAGCGCGTCGTGCGCACCCGGCACCATGCCGCCCGTGTCCACCAGCCAGAACCGCCGCCCGTTCCACTCGGCGGCGGCGAAGTGCCGGTCCCGCGTGACGCCCGGCCGTTCATCGACAATGGCGTCGCGGCGCCCGATCAGCCGATTGAACAGCGTCGATTTTCCCACGTTGGGCCGACCGATGATGGCGACCGTGGGCGCCCCCCTCACGCCGCCACCCCTGCTTCGACCAGCACGTCGGCGAAGTCGGACGACAGGCGGATCGGCATCGGGAGGCGCTCCGCCAGCGCCTGCGCCGCGACGTCGTCCATGAACCGCAAATCGTCGTTCACGGCCTCCGCCGGCAGGAGTGCAAGATCGAGGTCTCGCCGCGCCGCCAGAGCACGCTCGATTGCCGCGGCCGGCAGCAGACCGGCAGTCGTCACCGACGCACCGAACAGTGTGTTCTGCACGACGACGAGCTCGAAGCGGGCACCGGTGGCGGCCGCCAACCCGTCGAGCACCTGCGGCATCAACCGCGCCATCGCTGTCCCCGTCACCACACCGATGCGCTTTCCGCCCAGGTCCGGCAGCCGGTCCGCCGCCGCCGCGATGCGCGTCTGCAGAAAGCGCACCGACCCCACGCCGTTTTCGCGCTGCTCGAAGTCGCCATACCACTCCGCGGGCGGAAGCGGCTCTCCCGCCTGCAGGTAGAGATCGTCGGCGCCGAAGCACCACGGCCCTCCGCGCTCGACGAGCGCGCGGGTGGCTCGCCGATCGACCGCCGCGATTGCGGCCCGGCAGTCGGCTCGCGTGAGCTCGCGCACCAGGTGGCGTTTGGAGAACTCGGTGAGGGCGACCGGCACAACCGACACCGACAGGACGGCGGCTCCGAGCCCGTATAGGTCGTCGAGCGTGCGCTCGAGCTCCTTGCCATCGTTGACGCCGGGAACCAGCACGACCTGCGTGTGGAACGTGATGCCGCGCTCCCCGAACCAGCGCAACTGGGAAACGATCTCGGGGGCCTCGGGGTTGCGCAGCAGCCAACGCCGGACCGTCGGATCCGTGGCGTGCACCGAGACGTACAGCGGCGACAGCCGGTACTCGAGGATCCGCGCCACGTCCCACGGCTTCAGGTTGGTGAGCGTCGCGAAGTTGCCGTAGCGGAACGACAACCGGTAGTCGTCGTCCCGGACGTAGAGCGGTGCCCGCAGGCCGGCAGGGTTTCCGTCCACGAAGCAGAAGTCGCAGTGGTTGGCGCAGCGGCGGATGCGCGGCGGCTCGAGCGTCACGCCCATCGGCAGCCCCTCGGGGCGCTCGATGTCGTACTCGACCGCCTCCCCGTTCGGGAGCCGCACCGCCAGATCGAAGCGCTCGTCAGCGGTGAGGAACTCCCAGTCGAGGAAATCCTCGAGCGCCCGGCCGTTGACGGCCAGGAGCTCCGTGCCGGGAACGAGCCCCAGCTCGAGCCCCAGCGACCCCGCTGCCACCGATTGCACGCGAATCACGCCACCCGCCCACCTTCAAGGACTTTGTGAGGCCTGACGTCGCAACCTCAACGCAGGCAGCCACTTCCGGAAGCTTTGAAATATGCTTCAGGAGCCGCGGTAACGCCAGCCGGCGATCCCCTTGCCGGAGAGCGTCCAGTCGAACACCTGGCTCTGACGGGGGGCGATGGCGGGTACGTCCTGAGACTGGGTCGCGACCACCTGACCGGTCGCGTCGAGGAACTCGAAGGTGAGGCGGAACGGCCTGGAGGGGGCAGGCTTGAGGTTGGCTGCGACCACGGAAATGGACGCGCCAGCGCTGTCGGGCACGAAGCTCGCCACGGCGATCTCCACCGTCACGCCGGAATCGGCCCGCGCCACGTACACCTTGGCGGAGTCGCGGCGCGCGCGGAAGTCCCAGCCCGCCGCCACGAGCTTGAGCGATGCGCGGTTCAAGGGGTCGAGCGCCAGCAGCCTCTCCGCCGCCGGCAGGAGGGAGGCCGAGTCACGCAGCTGGTAGTAGGCCACGGCGAGCGAGAACAGCGCTTCCCGGCGATAAGGGTTCCGGGCGAGCCCCAAGGCGAGCGCCCGCGCCCCGGGCCCATACAGGCCCTGCCCGACCATGCGTATCCCCGGCCCGAACAAGGCGTCGGGGTTCAAGTCCTTGGCGTGAGCGGCGAGCGAGTCGAACGCCGCGCCGGCTTGAGCGGCGCGGCCGCTCTGGGCGTACAGGGTGGCGAGCGACGTCGCGGCCTCGACGTCCGCGGGATACACCGCGAGGTAGTCGACGAGAGCCGCGATCGCCGGGGCGAACGCGACGGCGAGGGCGCTCGAGTCGGCGGCCAGTTGCTGCAGCGCGGCGGCCAGCGCCGCCCGCTCGCGCGCCACCGCCTGAGCACGGGCCGTCGAGTCACGCGTGAACAGCTGCTGATCGGCAGGGGCGAGCTTCGCTCCGCGGGCCTTGCGCGATTGCGACGACGCGACGAGCCGGACCAGCACGGTGGAGTCGGCGCTTATCCCGCGCTGCATCGAGTCGAGCCCGGCCCGTATGCGACCCGTGCGCTGGGCGGCCGGGTGCCCCTGCACCTTGCGCACCACCAGGTGCCAGGCGTTGCCCAGCGCCTCGTGCTTGTCGTGGGCGAACGCCGGATCGTCCCCGGCAGCCTGGGCGCCGCGGCGGTAGTAGGCCAGTGCGGAGTCGTCGCCGCCCTTGCTCGCGTACAGTGCCGCGATGGTCGTGAATGTCTTGGGGTTTTTGGGCTCGAGCCGAGCCGCGGTGTGCAGCAAGGCAAGGCCCGAATCCTGCTTCCCCTCCTGCCAGGCCGCGAGCCCGTCATTCACGATCTTGCCCCACAGCTCGTTCTTGTGCGTCGCGATGTCCGCGGCGCACTTCGGGGCGAGCGCCTCCGCCCGCCCGAAGGCACTGTCCGCGCCAACGGCATCGTCCCGAGCCACGTAGACGCGCCCCAGGTAGTACCACGCGGCCGGGTTTGCCGCCTGGTTGTCCCGCAGTATCGCATCGCTCAGGAGCTGCTGCGCTGGCCCGAGCTGGGCACTCTTCAGTGCCTGTATCCCATTGTTGATCTTCGAGTTACCTGGAACCAGCTCGCAGGGTGCCTGGGGTGGCACCCAGTCGCCCTGTGCTGCGAGCGGACCGGTAGAGAGGGCGGTGGCGAGGGTGCAGGCGACGACGCGCGCGACGGCACGCATGCGGCTAGAGATGGCGCGGGAACGTCAGCCTGTCAACCGGCGGGGCCTGTGGCGTCGTCACCGACCGGAGTCCGGCGGCGCCGGCGCTAGTGCTGCCAACGCGCGGATGGCCCAGTGACGGTCTGCGTCGCCCCGAGCGGCGTGTGCAAGGAACAGCCGGTACTGGTCAATCGCCTCGAGTCTCCTCCCTTGTGCCTGGTAGACGGCGGCCAACCGGTAGTGCGGGGCGGCGTAATAGGGATCCAGCTGCACCGCGCGCTGCAATTGCGCCGCCGCGTCGTCCAGGCGCCTTGCGGCGTGCAAGGCGACTCCGTCGTACAGGCGCAACACGGGGTCGCGGGCCTCGAGCTCGACCGCCATCTGCAGCTCCGTCAGCGCGCTGGCCGTATCGCCGAGGACGAGCGACGACCCGGCGAGGCGCGCATGCGCCCAGTAGAACCCGAGGTTCTCCGTCAGCGCTCGCTGGAATGCGAGCCGCGCAGCGGGGAAGTCGTCCTGCTGCACCCGCGCGATACCGATCGCGTACTCGAACATCTCGACGGAGGGCAGCACGGGCGACACCTGCGCCTCGGCGCGGGCCCGCACGGAGTCCCGCGCCGCCGAGAGCTCAGCGACCGCGCCGTCGTAGCGCCCGAGGAAGAACAGCGCCTTCGCGCGATAGATGCGGAGCCCGACGTCTGCAGGATGCTCGCGCAAAGCCAGAGCGAACAGGCTTTCGGCCGCGGAGAAGCGTCGGGTCGCGTATGCAGACCAGCCCGCCCGTACCGGGTCTCCGGGGCGACCCGGGGCCAGTTGGGCGAATTCCAGATCCGTGTAGAGGAACGGATTGCGCGCCCACGCGATGCGCATGAGCGAATCGACAAGCTGGACCTGGCGCGAGCTGAGACGCACGCTGCTCGTGACCTTCACGGAACGGGTCGTAAGCCAGGTCTCGAACGCGTCCTGCTGCACCGCCCGGAGGATGACTATGCCCCGGGCGAAGATAGGGTCCGGCCACGACGGATCGAGGCGTGACGCCCAATACAGTGCCATTTCGGCCGTATCGAGCTTCATCCCGAAGCGCACCATCGCTTCGCCCCGCCGGTAGTACTCGGCCGCGGCGTTGGTGTCGACGCCCGGGGGCAGACGTGGACGCGGCAACTCGAGGCCCGAGTCAGTGGCAGCCTGCAGCTTCTCGAGGCTCGACACCGTGGTCCGCACGGGAGGCCCCGGAGTGCAGGACGCAAGCGCCACGATGACTGCGAGAGCAACGCCAGAGGGCGACGCTCTAGCGCCGAGGCGAGCCACTCAGGTACTCCGCAAGCCGCGGGAAATAGCCCAGTGATGCACGGATCTCCGCATCGCTGCGAATGAGCACTTCATCCTCCCCATCCGGCGGCCAGCGCACGGCGGCGGCGCGCGCCGCCAGCAACAACGCGAGGCGCTCGGCCACGGAACTGTCAAGCTGCGCGCGTACGTGAAGCCGGTCTCGTACGCGCTCGAGAAAGGGCGCGAGGAGACGCTCGCGCCACTGCTGGCGATCCGCGACCCACCGTTCTCGGGCTCCTGCCACGGCCGATAGCGTCTGGGCAACGCTGTCGGCGACGGCGTTGGCAAAGCCGCTGTCGGCGGCAGTGCTCCACCACGCTGGTAGGTCCCTCGGCGCCGGCAGCGAAACGTCCGGCACGATCCCGCCGCCGCCGCGGACCTCACGCCCATGGTCGGTCTTGAAGGTGGCCAGGGTGTCTTCCGCCGCGCCCGGTTGTCCGGCGAACGACCAGTACTGCGCGAACCCGAGCCCACGGTAGCGTCGCTGAATGAGCCGGCCGCTCGGGGTGAACACTCGAGCGATCGTGAGCTCTACCACGTCTTCGGACGGAAGCAGGAGGAACCCTGTCTGCTCGAGCGCCTTGCCGAAGCTCCGCTGTCCCAGAATGAGGGCGCGATCGTGATCCTGGAGCGAGCCGGCGAGGGCCTCCGCGGCGCTGGCGCTGTGGCCGTTAATGAGGACGATGATCGGCACGTCGCGGAAGTGGCCGTCCCCCTCAGTCACGTACTCGTGGCTCGCGTCCTTCTTCCTCCCGACGGTGCGAAAGACGAGAGCACCCCGCGGAAGGAACTCGGAGGCAACGTCGACGGCGACGTCCACCAAGCCGCCGGGATTGTCGCGTAGATCGAGGACGATTCGCCTCGCGCCCTGACGCTGCAGCCGCCTAATCGCGCCCTCCAGCTCGTCCGCGGCCTTCGGTCCGAACCAGATCAGCCTCACGAATCCCGTGACGTCGTCAACCATCCGGGACACCGTCATGGGCGGGAGGGGCAACAGGTCCCGCTTGAGTGTCACGGATACGGTGTCCGGCTCCAGGCGGGGGCCGCGCTCGATACGCACTCGCACCGTGGTGCCCTTCGGCCCAGCGAGCCGCAGCGCCACATCGGCCGGCTTGAGTCCCGCGACGGAGGTGTCGTTGATCGCCGCGATCCGGTCGCCGGGCTGCACGCCCGCTTTCGCCGCCGGCGTGCCAGGGCCGACCGCGAGCACGGTGGCCACGCCCTCTTCATCCTCCACCTGCACGCCGACTCCGGGAAGGTCCCCGCGCAGAAAGGCCGACTGCCGCTCCCAGTCTGCGCGAGACATGTACTGGCTGTGGGGATCGAGCGCGTGCAGCATGCCGTCGATGGCGGCGTGCACCATCTCATGGTAGGTGACGGAGTCGACGTAGTTGACGCGGATCTGGCTCAACACCGCCGAGAACGTCTGCAGCTCTTCGTAGGGCGTTGCCGCTC
This sequence comes from Gemmatimonadota bacterium, assembly GCA_016880225.1. Lineage (GTDB taxonomy): Bacteria > Gemmatimonadota > Gemmatimonadetes > Gemmatimonadales > GWC2-71-9 > AG41. Next base: position 8,393 of record JAEHDT010000048.1, read on the forward strand.
GCGGGGGTGCGGGCACTGGCTGTTGGCGAGCCGGGGCGGCCGATGGACTCACCAGGAGGACGACGGCAACGAACACCCGGGGCGTCAGGCTTCGCGCCACCGCTCTGAACACGCGCATCGCGACGTAGAGATGCCGCGCCCGCCCGCCGCTGTCAACTCCAGACGAACGTGACGACCGCGCCCGCCGGCAGCGTGTAGCGGAACGACATTCCCGCCCAGACCACCGCGACCATCAGGGGCGCGGCAGCGGTGTTGACCGCCAGGACCACTTTCGAGCCATCGTCGCCGTTCCGGAAGGCCACGTTCTCGAGCCCCCCCACCCCCGCGCTCGAGGCGATGCGCCGCGCCCCCGGCCGGACGAACCGGCTGGCATGCCCGAGCGCGTAGTACTCCACGTTCCGCGACACCGACCCGGTGCTCGAATCGATCGTGACGACCCCGCGACAGTCGCCGCATCCCCCGGTGTGGGGACCGTGATGCTCGTCCAGGGCCAGGTTCCAAAGAATCACACCCTTCGCCCACCCCCGGGTCGAGCCGATCATCAGCGTGCCCACGAACCACTTGAGATCGTCGGCGAAGCTCGGCGCCCACTCGCCGCCCGAGCACTCGGTGAAGTACACGTCCTTCTCGGGATGCGCGTCGTGGACCACGCTCTGCGCCGAGACGTCCCCGCCGTAACAGTGCCAGGCCACACCGGCGATGTAGCGGGGCGCGACCGAATCGGCGAGCACCTGGAGCGGGGACTGGTACTCGTCCCAGTTGTGGTCCCAGTCGAGGATCAGCGTCTGGATGCCGGCGCGGGCGAAGCGGGGGCCGAGGTAGCCGCCGACGAAGCGGGCCCGGGCGGCCGGCTCGAGCCGCATCCCCGGGTAGTCGGCAGGCTCATAATGGGGCTCGTTCTGCACCGTGATCGCGTAGATCGGAACCCCCGCCGCCGCGTACGCGTCGATGTAGCGCCGGAAGTACTCGGCCAGTGGCGCGTAGGCTTCAGGAAGCAGGGTGCCCTTGATCAAGCTACCCGTCGTCTTCATCCACCCCGGCGGGCTCCACGGCGACGCCATGATCCTGAGCTGCGGATTGATCGCGAGCGCGCGCTGCACCACCGGCAGGACATAGGTCCGATTCGAATCGATCGAAAAGTGCGTCAGGGCCGAGTCGGTCTGGCCCGGGGACATGTCGTCGTAGCTGTATTGATGCAGCGAGAAATCGGACGCCCCCATCGTGAGGCGCGTGAAGCTCAGCCCGATGCCGGGGTACCGGCCGAACAGCTCCTGCAGCAGCGCGTCCCGCTGCGGCGCCGTCATCCGGTTCTCGAGCAGCCACGCCGATGCGTCCGTGATCGCGGCCCCGAAGCCCACCATCTCCTGGTAGGCCGTCCCCTCGTCCACCACGACCCGGAGGGCGGTCGCAGGAGGCGGGCCGGAATCGAAGCGCACATCGGGCTCTCGCGACAGGAGCCGGGAGCCGGTGGGCGTCGTGAGCCAGACCTGGACGGCGGGCCCCTGCCCCGGCGGCGGAAGACCGGGGGACGGCTCGCCCGGCGCCATACGCCCGCACGCTACGAGAGCGACGAGCATCCACGCGGGTGTCCGCGGTCTCACCAACCCGGATTCTGCGTCAGGTTGGGGTTGATGTCGCGCTCCGACTGGGGAATCGGCAGCAGATTGCTCGGCGCGCCGTGAATGGTGGTCTCCCCGGGCGCGACGGTCTGCAGCTCGGTGGTCTTGGCGACGATTACCGAGTCGAGAACTCCCCAGCGCGACAGATCGAACCACCGCTGCCCCTCGAACACGAACTCGCGGCGCCGGTCGAGGCGCACGGAGTCGCGGAACGCCGCCTGTGACAGCCCGGACACCGGTGCGATGCCGGCACGCGCCCGGACGAGGTTCAGGGCCGCCTCGGCGGTGCCCGCCGTCGCCGTCCCACCCTCGTTCACCGCCTCGGCGTACATCAGGAGCACATCGGCGTAGCGCAGCACGATCCAGTTGTTCGACTGCGCGACCCAGGCCCGGTTATGCATGTTCTGGAAGTCCGTCTCGTCGAGGTACTTGGCGAACGCGGGGCCGGGGGGATCCGCCCACGTCACGGTGTCGTTCAGCGCGTCGATGTGCGGAGACGTCATGAAGGTCGCGTCGTCGCCGCGCGTATCGCTCGGGGCGTACAGGTTCTGGACCGACGGGGGGATGTACATGAGCCCATAGGCGTCGCCGCCGGGGTACCCGGCGGGAATGCTGAAGAGCGTGTGCACGCTGCCCGACCCGGGGTCGAGCGTGCCGTCGTAATTGATCTCAAAGATGCTTTCCGAGTTGATGATCTCGGTGGCGATCTTGAAGTTGTCCTTGAAGTTGGGGAGCAGGGCGTAGCGCCCGCTCGTCATCACCTGCCCCGCGAGCTGCGCGGCATTGATCCAGTCTTGCTGGGTCAGGTATACCTTGGCGAGGAGGGCCTGCGCCGCGCCGCTCGTCGTCCGTCCGACGTCGGCCCCCGAGTAGGACGTCGGCAGTGCCGTGATAGCATCCTGAAGGTCGCTCACGATCAACGCGTATACCTGGGCCGCCGGCGTGCGCGAGACCTTCAGCCCGGTGAGGGACTTCACCTCGTGGTCGAGCAGGGGCACGTCGCCG
>JAEHDT010000290.1 GCA_016880225.1 Gemmatimonadota bacterium
CGGCGTGCGGAAGCCGGCGCTCCACGAGGCGTACACCTCGTGCCCGGCGGCACCAGTCCACGACAGCGCGGCGCGGGGACTGAGCCGTCGGAACACGTTGAGGCCGCTCTGGGTCGCATCGAGCAGGTCGTCGTACGGCAGGCGCACGTAGTCGTACCGCCCCACGACGGTGGCGACGAGCGCCGGCGCCACGTCCCAGCTCGCGCCCGCGAATCCGCCGAGGTCGATCTCGTTGGCGCGTACCGAGTCGGTGAGCGAGTCGGTTCCCCCCGCTGACGTGGCGTAGAGCCCCACGACCGTGTGTGAGTACTGCCCGTCGAGCCCCGCGAACCAGCGCAGCGCTCGCCCCAGCAGGTCCGTCCGGCCGGCGAGCTGGACCGCGCCGCCGGCGATGCGCTCGTGATTGCGCTGGCGCGAGTCGGGGGGGGTCGCGTTCACGTTGAACTGGTCGGTGCCGAGCGAGCGCCCGAAGGCGTTCACCGCGAGCTGGGCGGCGCCTACGCTCCGCTGAGCGTTGAGAGTCAGGAGGTGCGAGAGCGGCGCGAAGTAATCGCCCCGGGTGAAGTTCGAATCGGGCCGCGCGGTCACGACGTTCTCGGGAAGGCTGCCCGCCTGGAAGATGCGGTTCGTCGCGCCGGCATAGCTGAGCGTCGCGTTCCACCCGCCCGCGAGCACGCCCAGCTTGGCGAACGCGGTGGCGATGCGGCTGGTGGTGGCCTGACGCCACCCGTCGGTATGCTCGTAGCGCGCCCCGACGTAGTAGTCCCACCGGCCCACCCGGTCGGCCGCATTGAGCTTGGCCTCGTAGCGGCCGTAGCTGCCCCCGGAGACCTCGACCTCGCGCCTGCCCGGGGCTCGGCCGCGGCGGGTCACGAGATTCACCGCGGCGCCGAGGGAGTTGCGGCCGAGCAGCACCGATGGCCCGTACGACACTTCCACCCGCTCCACGTCCTCGAGCGGCAGCAGGTCGAAGTTGACCTCGTTGGCGTCGGGCTCGTTCACCCGCACTCCGTCCACGTACACGGTCACGCCCTGGGGCAGTCCGATGGTGGGCGACACCTGGAAGCCGCGCAGCGTGACGTCGAGCTGGGCGGGCGTGCCGAGCTCGTCGGCGACGGTGACCCCCGGCAGCATCTCGAGCGCGTCGGCCAGCGTGTTGACGCCGCGCGCGTCGAGGTCGGCCGCCGTGAGCGTGGCGCTCCGGCCGGTGAGGCCACGCGCCAGCTCGGGCGCCGCGGGCAGCCGCACACCCGTCACGACGACGGGGGCGAGGGTGGTGGTGTCCTTGAGTGTGGAGTCGGGCTGCTGCGCGGCGAGCGGTGGCGCGAGCAGAAGGGCGAGCGTGAGTGGAGCCCCGCGTGTCATCGTGTACGGCCCTCGCCGATCACTCGCCTGGCGCCACGGCCACCCCCCACGCTCCCTGGCCCACCGGAATCGTGGCCGCCACGGCGAGCGTCCGGCTGTCCACGACGGAGACGTCGTTGGACGATCCGTTGGCCACGTAGAGCTTCCTGCCGTCGGGCGTCAGCGCGATTCCCCAGGGGCGCCGGCCGACCTTCACGGAGCCGACGACCGCGTCGGTCGCGGCGTCGATCACCTCGACGGTCCCGCCCCGCCCCGCCGCTACGAACACGCGCTTCCCGTCCGGGGAGACCTGTACGCCCATCGGCATCGCACCCTCCCGCAGCTTGATCGTCGTGAGCGCGCGCCGGTTCGCCACATCCACCACCGACACCGCTCCCTCGACCTCGGCCGAGACGTAGAGACGCCGGCCATCGGGCGTGAACGCGAGGCCCCGCGGGCGTCGGCCCACCGGCACCCGCGCCAGCTCCTTCCCCGTCCTCGCGTCCAGCGCCGTCACTACGTTGTCGGTCTCCGACGTCACCCAGACGGTGTTGCCGTCCGGGCTGACCCGCACCCCTTCCGGCTCGACGCCCACGGGGATGGACGCGATGACGTTCGCCGAGGCCAGATCGAGGATCGAGGCGACCCCCGCGTCTTCGTTCGAGATGTAGAGGCGGGACCCGTCCGCGCTCAGGTCGAACTGCTCCGGGTCGGACCCGCCCGGGAGCACGCGGAGGATGGTGCGGGTCGCGGCATCGATCTCGGCGATACCGTCCTTCGACTTGTCGGCCTTGAGCTTGGCGCACTCCGCGTCGGGCATCGTCGGCGGGCAACGCGGCGAGCCGGAGAGGGCCACGTACACCCGGCGCCCGTCCCGACTCACCTTCACCCCGCGGGCGCGGGCGCCCAGGGGGATGGTGCCGATCACCCGGTCGGCCTTGGTGTCGATGACGGTGAGGTCCTGCGACACCTCGTTGGTGACGTAGGCGAGCGCGGGAGACGACGCCTGCTCCGCCCGGCCGCATGCGAGGGCCACAAGCAGGCCGAGCGCCGGCTCAATTGAAGGCATTGATCCCCGTGATCTCCTGCCCCAGGATGAGCGTATGGATGTCGTGCGTCCCCTCGTAGGTGTACACCGACTCGAGATTGGCGAGGTGACGCATCGCCTGATACTCCGCCAGGATGCCGTTTGCTCCCAGCAGCCGGCGCGTTTCGCGGGCCGCCTCGGTGGCGATGTTGACGTTGTTCCGCTTGGCGAGCGACACCTGCTGCGGCGTGGCCTTGCCCTGGTCCTTGAGGCGGCCGAGCTGCAGGCACAGGAGCTGCGCCTTGGTGATCTCCGTCAGCATCTCGGCGAGGCGCGCCTGCTGCAACTGGAACCCCCCGATCGGCTTCCCGAACATCACCCGGTTCTTGGCGTAGCTCACCGCCTCGTCGTAGCACGCCATGGCCGCGCCGACCGCCCCCCAGGCGATGCCGTAGCGCGCCTGCGTGAGGCACATGAGTGGGGACTTCAAGCCCGCCGACTTGGGCAGGAGCGCGTCCTTCGGCACGCACACGTCCTGCAGCACCAGCTCGCTCGTGTCGCTGGCTCGCAGCGACAGCTTGCCTTTCTGATCCTTGGCGGAGAAACCCTTCGTGTCGGTGGGGACGATGAAGCCGCGGATCGACTCGAGGTCGTCGGGCCTCCCGGTCTTGGCCCACACGATCGCGGCACGGGCCGTCGACCCGTTGGTGATCCACATCTTGGCGCCGTTCAGCACCCAGCCGTCCTTCGTTTCCTTCGCCACCGTGATCATGCCGCCGGGATTCGAGCCGTAGTCGGGCTCGGTGAGCCCGAAGCAGCCGATCACCTCCCCCGACGCCATCGCCGGCAGCCAGCGCCGCTTCTGCTCGTCCGACCCGAAGGCGTAGATCGGGTACATGACGAGCGCGCCCTGCACCGACGCGAACGAGCGCACGCCGGAGTCGCCTCGTTCCAGCTCCTGCATGATCAACCCGTACGCGACGTTGTTCAGCCCGGCGCAGCCGTACTCCTCCGGCAGGTTGGCGCCGAACAGGCCCAGCTCAGCCATTTGCGGCACGAGCTGCTTGGGAAAACGGCCCGCGACGTAATGCTCGGCGATCACGGGCATGAGGTTGTCGTCCACCCAGGCGCGCACCGTGTCCCGCACGGCGCGCTCTTCCTCGGACAGGAGCCCGTCGACGCCGTAGAAGTCGACGCCCTGGAACTTGGGAGCCATGTATGCCTCAACTCGTATGGTGTCCGGTTGACCCGCAGTTCCCCCGGGGCATGGCCCCCGGGGTTGGTCTACCCGCTCGGTGTCTCGTGTGGGTGGACTAACCCCGGGCCCATGGCCCGGGGCTCACAAAGCTAACCCTGGGATCGGTTTCAGCGCTGCGCAGCGGGCGCGGCCTGAGTTGGGGCGGGGCCCCCCGCCCGGGCGAACGCGGCCGTGTCCGAGGCCCCGAACCGCCGGTGCTCGGCATCCCACCGGAAGAACGTGATGTGGAC
>JAEHDT010000049.1 GCA_016880225.1 Gemmatimonadota bacterium
CGCCACATGGCCGAGCCGCGACAACTGCACCCACATCTGGGGATAGCAGGACAGCGTCCGCTCGCCCGCGGTCGGCACGGTCCACCCCGCTTCGAGCATCGGAACCACCCGCCCGATCTCCCGCGCCACGCCGAAACGGTAGGAGAACGCGCTGATGCCCGCCGTCTCCTCCCACGTACCGACGATCTCGCCCTGCACGATCAGCCCGCCCGCTGGCCGCGCGCCGAACGCGAGAAACGGCTCGAGCTCCCACAGGTCCTGGCGGCCCAGCGGAGGCGTCGCTTCGAGTCCGACGCTCGCGAGCGCCCGCCGCGTCAGGCTGTGCCACACGGTGTACTTCACCGCGACGGTCACGCCGTCGAACGGCCGGTCGAGGGAATCGAAGGCCGTGCGCGCCGCGCCCTCGAGCTGCCACCGCTTGCCGAGGCGCCGCTCGTAGATCAGCTCCTGTCCCCGCCCCGCGCCGGACACGACCCACTCGTTCTCGGGATACGCCTTCTCGACGAGAAACGCCCGGGGGAAGTTCAGCTCGCCGGGAGGCCAGCCGCGCTCGCCGCACAGCGAGCGGACGTAGCGCACCACCGCGCGAATCTGCTCGGGGGTTCCCGCCTCGCTGTAGGCCGGCATGTCGAGCGACAGGCCGAAGGCCGCTCCGCCCCGCGTGACGATCGCCTCCCAGCGGTCCTCGGTCTCGGCGGTCGAGCCGCGGCAGTCCTTCAGGTCGGGCGGAGGGACCTCGAGGCGGGTCGTCGGCGCTGGAGTGCCGCGCCCGTCGGCCCCGTGACACTTCTCGCACCATGCCCGGTACAGCGCGGCACCGCCCACGCTGTCGACCGGGCTCTGAGCGACGAGCCAGAGCGCGAGCAGTGAGAGACCGATCAACGCCCCCGGCTCGAGCCGTGCTTGATGAAGGTACCGTCTCGCAGCTCTGCGTACGCGCGCTCGAGCTCCGCCTCGCTGTTCATCACGATCGGCCCCGCCCAGGCGACGGGCTCCTCCAGGGGCCGGCCGGAGACGAGCAGGAAGCGGAGCCCCTCGTCGCCGGCCCGGACGGTGATCTCGTCGCCCGAGTCGAACAGCACGAGCGACCGGTTGCCGGTGTCGTCGCGAACCGGCAGGTCGGCCGCGCCGGTACCCTCGCCCACCCGCTCCGTGAGCACGCCGTGGGGCGCAGAGGCATCGCGGAACGTCCCGCTCCCCTCGAACACGTACGCGAAGGCGTGGCGCGAAGACTCGACGGGGAGCGTCTTCTTCACGCCCGGCGGGACCCACACGTCGAGGTAGCGCGGATCGGCCGCGACGCCCTCGACGGGCCCAGTCTTGCCCCAGAAGTCGCCGCAGATGACGCGCACGCGCGTCCCGTCGTCGTCGACGATCTCGGGAATGTCCCTCGCCAGAATGTCCTGGTAGCGCGGATCGGTCATCTTGAGCGAGCGGGGGAGGTTGGCCCACAGCTGGAAGCCGTGCATGCGCCCGCGCTCGTCGCCTTTGGGCATTTCCTGATGGAGGATCCCGGACCCCGCCGTCATCCACTGGACGTCGCCCGAGCCTAGCGAGCCGCGGTTACCGAGGCTGTCGCCGTGCTGCACCGTGCCGCTCAGGACGTACGTGATGGTTTCGATGCCCCTATGGGGATGCCACGGGAATCCCGCGAGGTAGTCCTCCGGGTGCTCGTTGCGGAAGTCGTCCAACAACAGGAAGGGATCGAAGTCGCCGGTGTTCCCGAACCCGAAGGCGCGGCGCAGCTTCACCCCCGCCCCTTCGATGGTGGGCCGCGACTGAATGACGGACCTTACCGGCCGGATGGACATAATGGCTCCTCGAAGTTCACACCTACGATAACGACCGGATGTTCCCGCCGGTCCCGGTCGGGGCGCCGAGACGCGGGCGGGCGATCCGCTCGAGCTCGGCCGCCGCGCGGTCGGCCTCCCGCACGATTTCCTCGACGGGGACGGTGACCAGCTCGTGTCCCAGCACCACCGGCCGGCCGTCCACGAACACGTCGCGTACGTCGCTCGCCCGCGCGGCGTAGACGAGGAGCGACACGGGGTCGCCGATCACGGGGTGGAGGTGCGGCTCGCGCAGATCGAGCACCACGAGGTCGGCCCGCTTCCCGGGCGCGATGGATCCGATCTCGGCCTCGAGCCCCATGGCGCGGGCTCCGCCCAGCGTCGCGAGCTCCAGCACCTGCCCCGCCGGGAGCGCATCTGCGCCGAGCCGCGGCTTCTGGATCAGCGCCGCGAGCCGCATCTCTGCGAATACGTCGAGCCGGTTGTTGCACGGCGCGCCGTCGGCGCCGATCGCCACGCGGCAGCCGGCGGCGAGCAGCTCCGGAATCTTCGCCACGCCGCTCGCAAGCTTCAGGTTCGACGAAGGGCAGTGCACGACCGAGGTACCTTGGCGCGCGAGCCGCGCCATCTCGTGGGCGTCCACCCACACGCAATGCGCCAAGGCCGCCCGCGGCCCTGCGATCCCGACCGAGTCCAGGTAGGCGATCTCCTCGAGGCCGGTGGTCCGCAGCACCATCTCGCGCTCCACGATCGTCTCGGCAGCGTGCGTGTGCAACGGCGCGTCGAATCGCTCGGCCAGCTCGCTCGCCGCCCGCAGCAACGGACCCGAGCAGCTGGGGACGAAGCGCGGCGCGAAGCACACCCGCAACCGGCCTCCAGCCTTGCCGTGCCACCGCTTGGCCAGCCCCTCGGCGTCCGCCAACGCCCCGTCGGTCGACTCGGCGAGCTCGAGCGGCGCTCCCTCGGGGTGCGCATCCATGAGGCATTTTCCCGCGGCCGCGCGAATGCCGATCCGCTCGAGCGCCCGGAACGCAGCGTCCGTGTAGCGCACCGTCTCCATGTCGAGGATGGCCGTCGTGCCGCCGAGCAGCAGCTCCGCCGCGCCCAGCAACGCGGACCAGTAGAGCGTCTCCTCGGTGTGGGCGGCCTCGAGCGGCCAGATGCGGCGCACCAGCCAGTCCTCGAGCCGCAGATCGTCGGCGAGGCCGCGGAACAGCGTCTGGCAGAGATGGACGTGGGCCTGGATCAGCCCGGGGAGGACGAGGCAGCCGCTGCAGTCGCGTACCGACACCGGCCTGACGTCTCCGTCCGCCCGCCGGTCGTTCCGCCCGACAGCCTCGATTCTGCCATCGCGCACGGTCACGTCCGCCCGAACCACGTGCCATTGTCCGTCGTGCAGCAGCACGTCGCCGCCCGCCAGGACCAGCTCGGGAGTGTCGGGCGGCACGGCGCTCAGGTCGTGATCCGCGGCTGGACGGTGGTGGTGTCGTCCGGCAGGTCGAAGTAGGCGCGCAGCTCGTCCAGCAGGTCGTCGTCTGCGTACACCCCCGTGAGGATGCGCTCGGGGCCGCCTGGGTCGATCAGCAGATAGCCGTAGGGATAATCGAGCCCCGACAGCAGGATGGTGCGGCGCGTGTTGTTGGGGAGCGCCACGTACACCGTGTCGGCGTTGGTCGCAAGCAGCTTGATGCCGCTCGCCTCGAGCGCGGGCGCGACCTGCTCCGTGTAGTAGCGCAGGTCGTCGAACGTGTCGGCCCGGTCGTCGGCGCCGAGCGTGTCCGCCGCGGGCAGCCAGAACAGCACGACGCTGGGCTGCGTGATCACCCGGGGGATGAGCAGGGTGCTGTCGGTCGAGTCGCGGGGCACGAGCTGGGCGAAATCCAGCGAGTCGCCCCGCGGCGTCCCTCTCGCAACCGGCCGGGTCTGGCACGCGGTAAGGCAGGCCAGAGCGGACGCGAACATGGCAGACTTCATGACTGTTAATATATTCGCGCGATGACTGACAACCCTTCGCCGGTGCGGCGCCATCACTGGATCGTGCGCCTGACCCACTGGGCGACGGCCGTCGTGCTCGCCGGCATGATCGCGAGCGGCCTCCAGATCTACCAGGCGTACGCCCGGTTCGGCGGCCGCGGCGGCCCGTACCTACCGAGCCCGTTCGACGGCACCCACTTCCCCCACTTCGCCCGGCTGGGCGGCTGGCTCGCGGGGGCGCTGAACTGGCACTTCGCCTTGATGTGGCCGCTCGTCGCGCTGGGGCTCGTGTATGTCGCCTATCTGGTGAAGAGCGGTGAGTGGCGCGCGCTGCTGTTCCGTGCCCGCGACGTGCCGGGAGCCATCCAAATGGCGAAATACTACCTGCGGCTCCGGGCGGACCACCCGCCCCAGGGCAAGCACAACCCGCTCCAGAAGCTCGCGTACACGACGGTGATCGTGCTCGGCGTGCTCGCGGTGCTCACCGGCCTCGCCATCTACAAGCCGACCCAGCTCTCCTGGCTCACCACGCTGCTCGGCGGGTTCCAGGCGGCCCGCTACTGGCACTTCTGGATCGTGTGGATCTTCGTCGGGTTCACCATCACTCATGTGATCCTCGTGTTCGCCGTAGATCCCGCGTCGCTGCGGGCGATGCTCACCGGATGGTACCGGGGGAGGTTCCCGAGCCATGACTGAGCGAGGGAGGCCCAGTCTCGACCGGCGGGCGCTGGTGAAGCTCGGCATCGCGGGCGGCACCGCGGCGTTCGCGGCGGCGTGCGGCTGGGACGGCGGGAACCTGGTGCGGCCGGCGCTCCTCGACTGGAGTCGCGTGAACGATTGGGTGGGCGAGAAGATCTTCTTCTCCCCGACCCGCCTGGCGCGCACCTACGACCCGGCCGAGCGCAGCGCTTCGCTGCCGAGCTATTTCATCTCGGCCATGACGCCAATGCTCGAAGACCCCCCATCGTGGCGGCTGCGCGTGGACGGGCTGGTCGCACAGCCGCTCGACCTGTCGCTCGACGACCTGATGCGCCTGCCGCGCGTGTCGTACACGGTGAAGCATCATTGCGTGGAGGGCTGGTCGGCGATCGCGAGCTGGCACGGCGTACCCGTGTCCGCCATCGTGGAGCGGTGTCGCCCGCTGCGGTCGGCGCGCTACATCGGCTTCGCGTCGTTCGACGCGGGGTACACCAACGGCTGGGACCTGGCGAGCGCCATGCATCCCCAGACCATTCTCGCCTATGGTATGAACGACAACCCGCTCTCGCCGGCGCACGGCGCGCCGCTGCGGCTGTACTCGCCGACCAAGCTGGGCTACAAGCTGACGAAGTACCTGGTGTCGATGACGTTCACGGATCGCAGGCCGGGCGGGTACTGGGAGGACCAGGGGTATCCGTGGTTCGGAGGGATCTAGCCGATCGCCGCGAGCGCGTCGTGTAGCTCCCCCGCGGACTGGTAGCGCTCCGCGGGCTGCTTCGCCATCGCCTTGAGAATCACGCCGGCCAGCGGCTCCGGAATGTCCGGATTGAGCGTCCGGGGATCGGGCGGCGCCTCGTCGAGCTGCTTCGCGATCACCGTGTACATCGTTTCGCCTTCGAACGGCGGCCGCCCGGTGAGGCACTCGAACAGCACGATTCCCGCCGAGTAGAGGTCGCTCTTGGCGTCGAGCTCCATGCCCGAGAGCTGCTCCGGCGACATGTACTCAGGCGTCCCGATCGACACCCCCTCCTGCGTCAGTCCCTCATCCTTGGGGCGGGCCGCGAGCCGTGCGATGCCGAAATCCATCACCTTCAACACGCCGCTCGGCTCGACCGCGATGTTCTGGGGCTTGATGTCGCGATGGATCACGCCCTGCTCGTGCGCCACCTCCAGCGCCCGGCACAGCTGCTTGCCGATCGCCAAGGTGACCGGCACCGGGAGCGGACCGCGCGCGCCGATCAGCTGCTTGAGCGACGTCCCCTCGACGTATTCCATGGTCAAGTAGTACATGCCGCTCGCTTCACCGAGGTCGTACGTGCGTACCACGTTGCGGTGCGCGATGCGGCGCGCCAGGCGAATCTCCTGCTTGAACCGCTCGAGCGCGGCGCCGCCGCCCTCGAGCACCTCCGGCCGGAGCGTCTTGATCGCCACCGCTTCCTGCAGCTCGCGGTCGAACGCACGGTACACCACCCCCATCCCACCCGTCCCGAGGATCTCCTTCACCTCGTACCTGTTGGCGAACAGCGTCCCGGGCATGAGCGCCGCGCCGCTGGGCGTGAACGACGGGCGGGCGCCTCTCACCGGCTCCGTGGGCGCGGCCCCGGACGAGGCCATCATGTACTCGACGAGCTTCGCCTTCTCCCGTAGATCCCCCACCAGGCCCCGGAACGCCTGCGCCAGGACGCCGATCTCGTCGGCCGAGCGGATGTCGAGGTCGACACCGTAGTCGCCGTCCTCCACGCGGCGGGTCGCGAGTGCCAGCCGTCGGATCGGGCCCGCGATCTGGCGGGCCAGGACGTAGGCCGAGGCGAGGGCGAGCAACAGGCCGAGCACGGCCGCGAGCCCGATGGTGCGCTGCAGCGTCCGGAACAGGGCGAGCTCACGGTCGTGCGAGCGGAATGCGACGAATCCGCCGAACGCGTCGCCTCCTGCGGAGCGGATCGGACTGGCGAGGCCGATGAGGTGCTCCCCGGCGACGTCCGCCGCCATTTCCGTCCCCGCGGAATCCCGCGCCAAGCTCGTGATGGCCGCCGTGTCGGCGGCGAGCGCGGGCTCCACCGCGTCGCGCGGCAGCGTGCTGCCGACGATGTACGGCCGGTTGAGCGTATCGAGCGCGAAGAACACCACGTCGGTGCTCGTCGCCTGCTTGATTTCCTGGGCGAGGCTGTCGTCGATCGCGTAGGCGGCGACGAGCGCGCCCTGCGGTGCGGCGTCCGCCGACGCGCGCAGCGGCACCGCCACGGCGATGAACAGCTTGCGGCGCCGCTCGTCCAGCCAGGCGCCGCTCGCCTGGTCGCCCGACAGCGCGTTGGCGATCAACGCGCCGCGCGACAGGTCGATCTCGGACTCGGCCGGATAGTCGGTGCGGGCCACCAGGATGCCGCGCTCGTTGGTGACGAGCACCCACGCCGCGCCCAGGAGAGCGCGGTGTGTCTCGGCCTGGTCGAGCACGTTCTCCCGCTCCGAGCCCTTGAGCAGCCGCTCGCGGAACTGCGGCACCTCGCTCGACACCGCGCTCATGCCGGCGAACGTCGCCGTTCGCCCCGTGAGGAACGCCTGCACGCCGCGTCGCACGCCCGCCAGCGCGCGGCGGATCGTCTGGTCCGCGGTCCGGTTCGCCTCGAGCGAGGTGAGTCCGAGCGTCACCGCGAGCACGCCCGCCACCGAGAGCGTGGCGGCGATGAAGATCTTGGCTCCGAGGCCGAGCCGGACGGGCCTAGTAGCGCTCGCGTCCGGCATTCGTCGGGTAATCTCTGCCGTACTTGTTCTTGTGGGGCACCCAACGGAATCCGCGCGCGTCGAGCTCCAGCTCGACGTCCGAAGCGCCCGCCGCGGTGACCGTGAGCTCGCGCGTCGCCTCCGGGCTGCGCTCGTGCCAGGCGTGCAGCACGTAGCGGCCGGGCGGCACGTCGGGGATGACGAAGCTGCCGTCGGCCGCCGGTTGGGCGAAGTAGGGCCCCGCCATCACCTCCACGAACGCCACCATCCGGGGATGGACGTTGCAGAAGATCCGCGTCAGGCCCGGCGCCGTGAAGGTCCAGCCCTTCGCCTCGCCGCGGCCATACTGGCCGAGATCGAACGCGTTCGGCTCGGACACGGAAAAAACGTTGTGGTCGAACGGATCATGATTGGGAAAACGTACGGTAGAGCCGACGGGAACGACCACCACGCGGGGCACGAATTCCTTGTTATTGATGGCGATGTCGAGGGTCACGGATCGCGCCGCCGCACCGGCACCCTCCAGGTAGACGACGGCGGCGCCCAGGTCGCGAGACGGCTTGCCGCCCTTCTCGAGCATGGTGACGCGGCCCGCGACCCGAACATCCAGCGGCGCCGCCTGCGCGGCGCCACGCGTCCCCCCCGCGACACACGCCACGCCCGCCAACAGGGCGATCCACCTCATCGCTCGTCCCGTTCCCCGTTGCGCTTGAAGCGCTGCAGCTTACTGTAGTCGTACCGAAACCGCCAGGAGTCCGAGATGCGGGCCACGTCGCTCGTCGCGCTCATCGGTCTTGCGGTCCCACTCCGGGCGCAGACGCCGGCGCCCGAGGCAAAACGCACCGTGGAGCTCACGGGATTCGTGCTGGTGAACGGCTTCTTCACGAACGCCCGCGTCAACAACAGCGACGTGCCGCAGTTCGCCGATTCGCTCGCGCCCGCGAGCGCCGCCGGCGGTACGATCCGCCAGACCCGGCTCGGCGTCCTCGTCACCGATCCCGACGTGCTGCGCGGCAGCTTCTCGGGTGAGGTGGACGTCGACTTCTTCGGCGGGCAGCAGCCGTCCGGCGGCGGCCGGACGTTTCCCCTGCTCCGGCTGCGCCGCGCCGTCGGCACCGTCTCGTGGCAACATGCCCAGCTCTTGTTCGGTCAGGAGTCGCCGCTCGTCGCGGCGCGGAGCCCGCGCTCCCTCGCCTCCGTCGGATTCCCCGATTTCGCCGGCGCCGGCAACCTGTGGCTGTGGCTGCCGCAGTTCCGCGCCACGCTGGAGCAGGGATACACCCTGCGCCTCGCGGAGCAGGTCGCCGTGCTCGCTCCCACGGCCGGCACGCCTCAGGGTCTCTTCAACACCCAGCCCGACTCGGCCGAGCGTAGCCGCCGCCCTTATCTGCAGGGCCGGGTGCGGCTCGCGTGGGGGCCGACCGACGATCCCAGCGAGGTCGCCATCGGCGGCCACCTCGGCTGGCTCGCCTCGGGCGACAGCCTGTTCCAGTCGCGCGCCGTGACCGCGGACGCGCGCGTCAAGCTCGGCCCGGTGGAGCTCGTGGGAGAAGCCTTCAGCGGGAAGGCGCTGGCGGGCTTGGGCGGCGGCGGAATCGGCCAGAGCTTCGGCCCGACGGGGGTGGCAGTCCGCACCAAAGGCGGGTGGGCCCAGCTCAACGTCCGGCCGAAACCCGAGGTGATGGTAGGCGGCGGGTGCGGCATCGATGACCCCGACGACGGCGACCTGTCGGGCACGGGTCGGCTCAAGAACTTCGTGTGCGAGGGCCACGCCGAGCTCCGCCCCCACGGACCGCTCGTGTTCGGGGCGGAGTTCCGGCGCTTCGCAACGACCTACCCGAGCGGGAAGTTCACCGCGAACCACGTGAACCTCGCCGCCGGCTATCGGTTCTGATCGAGCCCCCCGGGCCGCGCCCCGGGGGTCTCGGTCATCACAGGCTCTTCAGGAACGCCACCAGGTCCGCTTGCTGCTGGGCCGTCAGGCCCAGGGCCAACGTCGCATCGTAATGCGACACCACGTCGGCGAGGGTCGCGGCGCTGCCGTCGTGGAAGTACGGCGGATGCTGCCACACCCCGCGCAACGGCGTGGTGCGGTAGGCCCCGGTGGTGCCGCGCCCCGCGAGCACCGGATCCATCCCGGTCTCCACGGGCGCGTGCAGCCGCGGGGCATCGGTGTAGGTAGGCGGTATGTGACAGCTCGCGCAGCGCCCAGCCCCGGAAAACACGATGCGCCCGCGCTCCGCGGCGGCCGCGTCGAAGCTCCCCGGCG
The DNA here is from genome assembly GCA_016880225.1 of Gemmatimonadota bacterium. Taxonomy (GTDB): domain Bacteria; phylum Gemmatimonadota; class Gemmatimonadetes; order Gemmatimonadales; family GWC2-71-9; genus AG41. Next base: position 9,451 of record JAEHDT010000049.1, read on the forward strand.
GCGGGGCCGGCGCCTCCAGCGTGAACTGATAGTCGCGCAGCACAGGCAACTTCGGCGTGACCCGGTCGGGTTGTGCCACGACGTCGATCCCGAGCCGCGGATCACTGAAGGAGCCCTGCCCGTGCATCTGGGTGATGGCCACGTACGCGTTCCAGTACGAGATCGGGCCCTCGCCGGTGTACGTCTCGAGCGCGACATCGCGCAGGCCGTACGCCGGCGGGATCAGCACCGGGGCGTTCTTGCCGTCGTGGTTCCAGTAGGCGTCGTAGCGGCCGGGTCCCCACGATTGGAACACTGCCTTGGTCGCCTCGTCGAGGACGGGCGAGAGCGCCACGATGGCGCCGACGTTCAGGTCCCGGTTCGGCCACCCATCGACCCGACGGCCGACGCCTGGCAACACGAAGTTGTCCACGGTCGAATGGCACAGCGCGCACGTGATCCCGAGCCGCGCCACGCGCCCCCCAGCCGTGACGCTCGCCCGCACGCCGAGCACGGCGTCCCGCCGCAGCAGCTCGACCGTCGTCGCGGGGCTCTTCAGGTCGGCGCTGGCCAGGAATCCGGGCGGAAGGCGCTCGGCATCCACTTTGAGCCCCACCGCCAGCGCGGTGAGCGGGTCGACCGTCTGGACCACGTCGTTCAGGTGCAGGGCGCCGGTCCAGAACGCTTCGTCGCCCCAGGTCTCGTGCCGGAAGATCTCGCGGCCGCCGGCCGCGTCGTTGCCGATGCCCGCCGGCGGAGGCTGCACCAAGCCGGCGGACAGTCTGGGAGCGGCGAGCCATTGGTCGCCACAGGCGACGAGAACGAGCAACGCGAGCGCTGAGAGGAAGGGCGTGGAGCGCGACACTATGGTCATGGACGGGTCCTCCGCAAACGGGACGGTGCGGGCAGGAGCGGCGATTCTCTATTGATAATAGACATTGGTGATACAGAGATGACGCCCCCAACCCACCAACCGGATTCTCCGTCTAGGCCGGCAGCCGGCCCTTCAAGTCGCTCGGGCGGAAGGGGCCGGGATCGGCGATGAGCCGCCGCGCATGGTCCACCTGTCCCCAGGTGTTCCACAACAGCACGCCGCGTACCCGGCCGTCTTTCAGGTAGTAGACGACCCCTTCACGGTACTGCTGCTTCCAATCGGCCACGGTCTCGAGCCGGGCATCGACCTCGCCTACCGCCTCGTAACCCAGCTCGAACAGGTCGGAGTAGAAGAACGGCAGGTGATGATACGGCGTGGGCCGGCCCGCCATGTTGAGCCCCGCGCTGCGGCCCATGGTATTGGCGTTGTCCTCGTGCTCCACGCGAACGCGGGTGCGCAGTGCGGGGTTCTCGAAGTTCGCCACGTCGCCCGCGGCGTAGATGTCGGCGTGGCTCGTGCGACAGGACGCGTCCACCACGATACCGTTGTCCACGCGCAGCCCCGCTTGCTCTGCGAGCTCCACAGCGGGCCGGATCCCGAGCCCGGCCACGACGACCTCGGCGGTGAGCTCGCCACCCGTGGTGGTGCGGACCACGCAGGAGCCGGCGCGCCGGTCGAGCCCCGCCATCCCCTCCCCCGTCCGCATGGTCACGCCCTTGTCGCGGTAGTAGTCCGCCAGGAAGCGCGACAGGTCGGCGGGAAACACGCGCGCGCCAAGGCCGGTTTCGGGAACCAGCATGGTGACGTCGCGCCCCTGCATGCGCAGCGCCGCGGCGACCTCGCTGCCGATGAACCCGCCACCCATCACGGCGAAGCGCACGTTCTGACTCGCGAGTGCCCGCAGGCGGCGGTAGTCGTCGAGCGTGCGGAAGGAGATGATCTGGTCGGTGTCGAGCGGCAGGCGCCGCGGCGCGCCCCCAGTCGCGAGCAGCAGCTTCTTGAACCGGTACACCGTGCCCCGGTCATCCGTCACGCTGTGCCCGCGCGGATCGACCGCGGTGATCCGCCAGCCCAGGTGCATGGTCGCCCCGGTGGCCGCGGTGTTGCGCCAGATCTTGTCTTCGGGCTCGCCCTTCCAGAGGGCCTTCGAGAGCGGCGGGCGATCGTAGGGCGGATGCACCTCGGCGCTGATCATGCCAATCGAGCCGGCGGGATCGGCCGCGTGGATGGCCTGCGCCGCGGCGTCGGCCGTCATGCCGCCGCCGACGATGAGGTACGTGAAGTCGGGCATGGGTGCATCTCGAGGTTGAGGGTGCAGCGACAGCGGAGCCCCTTGTAAGGACAATATACGTTGCTAATAGAAAATTGGATGAGACGGCCGAGCCGATGTACATTAGGGCGTGACCAGCGCCGACCTCGAGCGTCAGATCGCGGCCATCGCGTCGCTCCACGATTCGACCAGGGGGAGGCTTTATCGCTACGTCGCCGCGCGGCGGGTCGAGGTGGGTCGCGACGAGGCCGCCCGGGCGCTGCGCATCTCCCGCGCACTCGCCGCGTTCCACCTCGACAAGCTGGTCGCGCAGGGCCTGCTCGAGGCCTCGTACCGCCGCCTGACGGCCCGGCGCGGGCCCGGCGCCGGCCGCCCGGCCAAGCTGTACCGCCGCTCCCCCCGCCACATCAGTCTCACC
>JAEHDT010000291.1 GCA_016880225.1 Gemmatimonadota bacterium
CAAGGGCCTGCTCGCGGGCGGCGTGGACGGATTCATCCTGGAGACGTTTTCGGACGTCGCCGAGATCCACGAGGCGTTGCGGGCCGTGAAGAGCCTGTCCGATCTCCCCGTGATCGCGCAGATGACGGTGGGCGACGACGGGCTCACGCTGTACGGCACCGCGCCCGAAACGTTCGCGGCCGCGCTCACGCTGTGGGGGGCGGACGCCGTGGGGGTGAACTGCTCCGTCGGCCCGGCCGGCGTGCTCGAAGCGGTCGAGAAGCTCGTGAAGGCGACCGACCGTCCCATCTCCGCCGTCCCGAACGCGGGCCTGCCGAAGGACGTGGGCGACCGCAAGATCTACCTCGCATCCCCCGAGTACATGGCGGCCTATGCGCGGCGGATGATCGAGGCGGGCGCGCGCATCGTGGGCGGCTGCTGCGGCACGACCCCCGAGCACATCAAGAAGATCCGCGACTACGTGGCGAGCGTTGTGCCGCGCCACCAGCCGGTGGTCGTGTCGCGCGACCTCGTCGCGCCGCCGGCCGGCGTCGAGGCGGTGCCGCTCGCCGAGCGGTCCCGCTGGGGAGCGAAGCTCGCGCGGGGCGAGCTGGTCACGAGCGTCGAGATCGTGCCGCCACGCGGGGTCGATCCCGCGCCGATGTTCGCTCAGTGCCGCGCCCTCAAGGCGGCCGGCGTGGACGCCGTGAACGTCCCCGACGGCCCGAGGGCACAGAGCCGGATGGGCGCTCTGCTGTCGTCGCTGATGATCCAGCGCGAGGTGGGGATCGAGACGGTCACCCATTACTCCTGCCGCGATCGCAACCTGCTCGGCATGCTATCGGACGTGCTGGGGGCCGCGGCGGCGGGTCTCCGCAACATCCTGATCATCACCGGAGACCCGCCCAAGATGGGTCCCTATCCCGACGCGACCGCCGTGTTCGACATCGACGCGATCGGGCTCACCAACCTCGTGTACCGTCTGAACCACGGCCTCGATCCGGGCGGCAACCCGATCGGCGCGCCCACCCGGTTCGCAATCGGTGTCGGCGTGAATCCGGCGGCGATCGATCCGGACCGGGAGCTGTCGCGGTTCGCGTGGAAGGTGGACGCGGGCGCCGACTTCGCGGTCACGCAGCCGGTGTTCGATCCGCGACAGCTGGAGCAGTTCCTCAAGCGGGTGGAGCAGTTCCGCATCCCGATCGTGGCGGGCATCTGGCCCCTGGTCTCGCTGCGGAACGCCGAGTTCCTGGCGAACGAGGTGCCCGGAGTGTCGGTCCCCGATGCGGTGCTGGCCCGGATGCGGCAGGCGCAGGATAAGGGGAAGGAGGCCGCGCTCGCCGAAGGAGTGAAGGTCGCGCGCGAGATGTTCCAGCAGGTAAAGGGAATCGTGCACGGCGTGCAGGTGAGCGCGCCGTTCGGGCGGGTGGAGGTGGCGCTGGAGGTGTTCGGGTAAGAGTGTTAGGCTAGTGGCAGAATGGTGCGCCGTCGCCTCGCAATCGCGCTGCTCCTGACGGGCCTCGCGCTCCCCACCGCGAGAGCGCCCGCCCAGCAGTCCCCACTGGCGCGCTTCATCCACCAAACCCGGCTCGACAACGGCCTCGACGTGATCGTCGTCGAGAATCACGCCGTCCCGCTCGCCACCGTGCTGGTCGCGGTTCACAATGGCGCGTTCACGCAGGACTCCGCCGAAGACGGGATGGCGCACCTGTACGAGCACCTGCTGTTCCGGTCGTACCACGGGCGGCCCGACGCGTTCGGCATCGAGGTGACGCGTCTGAACGGCGCCTACAACGGGGCCACCGCGGAGGAGGTCGTCTACTACTACGTCACGGTCCCATCGAAGAACGTCGAGCGCGGGCTCAAGCTCGTGGCGCAGCTGGTGACCGAAGCCCGCTTCTCGAACGGCGACCTGAAGGACGAGCGGCCGGTGGTGCTCGACGAGCTGCAGCGCAATACCTCGGACCCCGAGCGCGAGCTGACGCGCCACGTGGACCAGATGCTGTGGGGCGCCTCGTGGAGCCGCAAAGACGTCGGCGGCGACAGCGCGTCGCTCGCGGGGATCACCGTAGACCGGTTGAAGCAGGTGTACGCGCGCTATTACGTGCCCAACAACGCCGCGCTCATCGTCACCGGCGACGTGTCGAGCGACCAGGTCTTCGAGCGGGCGGCGAAGGAGTTCCATGATTGGACCCGCGGGCCCGACCCGTTCGCCGACCATCCCATCCCCCCCGTGACGCCGCGGACCGCCAGCACGGCCGTGATCCTCCCGCACGACGTCCGCGACGTGACCATCCGGATCGCCCTGCAGGGACCGGGCGTGGGGGGCGACACGGCGGCGACGTACGCTGCCGACGCCCTGTTCGACGTGCTGAACGACCCCACCTCCGCCTTCCAGCACCGCCTCGTGGACCTCGGGCCGTTCCAGTCGGTGACCGGCTACTACCTCACGCTCGACCACACCGGACCGATCCAGTTCGTGGGGAAGACCACGGCGCAGCGCGCGCAGAGCGCGCTGCTCATGCTGCTGGACGAGCTCGACAACCTCGACGTGCTCGAGGGGGTGGGCGACGAGGACCTCGCCATCGCCAAGAAGCGCCGTGACGTGTCCATGGCGCTGACGGTCGAGCAGACGTCCATGTTGGCGCCGGAGCTCGCCGCCTGGTGGGGCAGCGCGGGCCTGGAGTACTACCTCGGTTATCACGGCCGCATGCGCGCGCAGACGGTGGACGATCTGCGGCGCTTCGCGCGCGCCTACATCGTGAACCGGCCGCGCGTCATCGGCGTGCTCGCCCCGGCCGACGTCACGCAGTCGCTCGCCGCCTGGCTGCGGCAGGGCAAGCGGAGCACGCCATGACCGCCGCGGCGCTGCTCCTCGCGCCCCTGCTGTTCGCGGCCGGGCCGGGCGGGCCGGGCGACGGTCCGCCCGACACGCTCACCGTCGCGTACGACGTCTCCGGCGTCCACGTCGTCCAGCGGCTCTTGCCCGCGAGCGACATCGTCGCCGTGCGGCTCTACCTGCTCGGCGGCACCCGGCAGCTGACCGAGCGCACCGCCGGCATCGAGGCGCTGCTGCTGCGCGCCTCCGCCTCCGGCACCGAACAATTCCCCGGGGCCGCAGCCCGCCGCGCGATGGATGCGACGGGGAGCTTCGTCACGCTCGAGCCGGACGTGGACTGGACCGTGTTCGGCTTCACGGGACTGGCGGCGGACGTGGACGCCGCGTGGCGGGTGTTCGCGGACCGCCTGCTCCACCCCACGCTCTCGGAGCAGGGGGTCGCTCAAGCGCGGGCCCGGCTTCTGTCGGAAGCGCGGCGCCGCTACACCGAGCCGGACGAGCGGCTCCAGGCGCTCGCCATGCAGGCCCTGTTTCGCGGTCATCCCTACGCGCTCGACCCCCAGGGCACCGAAACGTCGCTCGCCGGGCTTACCCTCGACGACCTGAAGACGTACGAGCGGGACCAGATGGTCACCTCGCGCATGCTCCTCACCGTCGTCGGCAACGTCACCCGGGCCCAGGTCGAGTCGCTGGTGACGGCGACGCTGGGCCGGCAGCCGCGTGGCGCCTATGTGTGGGCGCTGCCGCCGGCCGCGCCCCCGGCCCGGCCACACTGGCTCATCGAGCACCGCCAGATCCCCACGACCTACTTGCTCGGCCTGTTCGCCGGTCCCTTGCCCACCAGCCGCTCCTACTGGGCCTTCCGGGTCGCGACGGCGCTGCTCTCCTCCGGCCTGAATCGAGCCATCCGCACCGAGCGGGGGCTGTCGTACGCGGCGTACGCGCCGTATCGCGAGTGCGCCATTCCCGTCGGCGGTGCCTACGTGAGCACGCCCAAGCCGGACAAGGTGCTGACCCTGATGGTGGAGCAAATCGAGGAGCTGGGTGGCCGGGAGCTCGACTACTTCGGGCTGTCGCGCTTCATCGACAGCTTCAGTTTCGACTACCTCGCGGAGAACGCCACGGCGGCGGGCCAGGCCGATTTCCTGGCGCGTGCCGAGCTCTACCTCGGCGGCTACCAGCACGGCGACGAGTTCACGAAGCGCCTTCACGGGGTGTCGCCGCGCGACATCCAAGTGGTGGTGGCGCAGTACATGACGGCCATCCAGTACGCCTATCTGGGCGATACCACCCGCATGCACGGGCACTGGTAGCGACGCAGGCGCGGGGCGCTTCCTTGTGCCCGGCCGTCCGGCCGCTCATACTCCATGGCTCTCTCCCAGCCGTTGCCCACTCACCCTTAGCGGGAGGAACATGATGCGCACGTTGCTCTGTGCAGCGCTTGCGGCTGCCGCATGCGCTCCGGGAGACCGGTCGCGCGCCGCAGCCCCGTCGGGACCGGCCCAGAAGTACGCCGGGACGTGGGAAGGCCGCTCGTATCGCAGTGCGTCAGACACTGGTACGCCGTTCCAGATCGTGGCGGGTGTGGCGGCGGACGGCACGTTGCGCAGCACGTTGACCTTCACGGGCGTCGTGGCCCCCCCTGTGCCGATCCGCGCGCGTCAGGTCAGCGACACGTCGCTCGTGAACGAGATCGGACCGTACCACAGCCCGACGGCGAACGCGGACGTCGTGACGACCGCCACGGGCAGGCTGCGGGGCGATTCCTTGAACGGCACATTCGAGATGCGACCGGCGGGCGGCGGCAACCCGATCGTGAGCGGCACCTTCCGCTCGAGGCGAGTCGTGCAGTAGCCGAGCGGCGCGCGCCCCATGCCCACGGCAAACGTCAACATCGTCGCCGTCCTCGTCGCCGCGCTCCTGACGTTCGTGCTCGGCGCGTTCTGGTATTCCCCGATCCTGTTCGCCAAACAGTGGATGGCGGCGCAGGGGTACACGCCCGAGAAGCTCCAAACGATGAAGCAGCGCGGCGGAGCACGCGCCTACGTCGTGTCGATCGCGTGTTACCTGGTCACGGCCTACGTGCTGGCGCTGCTCGTCTCTTACACGAACTCGACGACGCTGGCGCAGGGGCTGTGGCTCGGGTTCCTGTCGTGGCTCGGGTTCGCCGCCACGATCGGCCTCACGGCCCACGTGTTCTCCGAGAAGCCGATCGCCGCCTGGGTCATCGACGCGGGATATCAGCTCGCCTACCTCGTGATCATGGGAGCCCTGCTGTCGGTGTGGCGCTGAGGGCGTGACCCGCACGGCGCTCGTCGCCGGGGCGTCGGGGCTCGTCGGCGGCCACGTGCTCCGCCTGCTGCTCGACGATCCCCAGTACGACCGGGTCACCGCGCTCGGGCGCCGCGCCGTGCCCGTCACGCACAAGAAGCTGGCGCAGCGCGTCGTGGACTTCGGCCGGTTGGCGGAGGTCGCGGACTTCCCCCGCGTGCACGATGTGTTCTGTTGCCTCGGGACGACCATCCGGCAGGCGGGTTCGCAGGCGGAGTTCCGCAAGGTCGATTACGGCTACGTGATGGAGCTCGCCCGCGTGGCGCTGCGCCACCGCGCGGCGCAGTTCCTGG
>JAEHDT010000292.1 GCA_016880225.1 Gemmatimonadota bacterium
CCGTCCTCCCCCGGGGACAAGGACTGCTACATCCCGCTACATGCCGAGGACGAACCCGGCCATATAAAGGATGGCCACAATGGTCTTTGCGTCACGCACTTCCCCGTCCCGGATGCGCGCCAGGACGCGAGACAGCGGTTGTGGCACCACCTCGATGAACTCGTCGCGCTCGCGCGACGGTTGCCGCGTCTCGAGGCCGCTCGCCAGGTACAAGTGGATGACCTCGTCGGTGAAGCCGGGTGTGGTCCAGATGGACGTCAGCCGCTCCATCCGGGCGGCTGCGACGCCCGCCTCCTCGAGCAACTCGCGACGGGCGCACGTCTCCGGGTCCTCGCCGGGGTCGAGCGTGCCCGCGGGGATCTCCCACAGCGGGCCGCCCGCGGCGTAGCGGTACTGGCGGATCAACAGGATAGTGGGATCATCCCCCGGCGGGTCGGTGACGCAGGGCACGATGGCCGCGGCACCGGGGTGTCGGATCATCTCCAGCTCACCGGTCGAGCCGTCGGGGAAGCGCACCGTGTCGACGTCGAGTCGCACGACCCGGCCGGTGTACACCCTGCGGCTCGCGAGCTGCATGGACCCCCTCAGCGGTTGAAGACCCAGGTGACGGGGACTTTGAGTCCCTCGGCGAGGAAGTAGGCGGCGTTGCGCCGCGGATTCGAGCGGATCGGGGAGTTGGGCGCGGGGGACGTGAACGCCACGAGTCCGAGCCGGCCCGCGATGATCTGCAGCCGCAGCATGTGAAAGCCGTCGGAGACGAGCAGGACGCGACGGCTGTCCTTCCCCGTGAACCACTGGGCGACGCCGTGCAACGACGCCGCGGTGCTCGATCCTGCGGGGAGCGCCACGACGGCACTCTCGGGGAGGCCGGCCTTCAAGAGGTAGCGCCGGCCGACCTCCGACTCGCTGACCGTGTCGCCCGAGCCCACCCCTCCCGTGACGAGGACCACGGGCGCCAGGCCCCGTTGATACAAGGCGGCGGCATGGTCGAGGCGGGCGCGGAACACGGGCGATGGCCGGCCGTTGTACTGGGCGGCGCCGAGCACCGCGATCGCGTCCGCCGTGGTGGCCTGATCGTGGGCGCCGGCGAGCGCCACGGCGACGACGACGGCGGCCCAGCCCAGGGCGAGCACGATTGCGCAGGCCGTCGCCGCCACGAAGCGGCGTCGCAAAGTCCAGAATGGCATGTGGGAAAGACAATCAGGGAGGGCGTCAGAAGGAAGGGGGTTACAGGCTCAGCCAGTAGTTGAGCTTCACGAGCAACACGTTGGTCGGGGGGTCCAGGAAGATCTCGTGGGCGACGTAACGGCCGAGGTCGAGCGCGGGATCGGGGATGTTGACGAACCGCGACTGCGACCACACGACGAACAGCGTGGACCCGGGTCGGTACTCCCAGCGCAGCACCGCGTTCGAGCGGAAGGAGCGGACGCGGGAGTCCGGGTTCGAAAATCGAAACATCGTCGTGTCTTGAGCGGAAGGGCGCACGGAATACGCGGCCGCGCTCGAGTCGTACGTCACGGTCGAGCCGTTGTCCCGGCCGTACACGCTGAATGCGAAGCTGCGAGCGCGCGCGAGCTCCTTGAAGCGAACGTAGCGCCCCGCAAACGTGAAGGGCTGCACGTACACCTGAAAGCTGAGGGTAGGAGTGAAGGTGAGGCTCAGCCGCGTCGTGAGATCGAGCTGCCGTTGCGTGAGCTCTCCGAACACGTAGCGGGCGCCGAAGGTCGGCCCGTTGCTGTCCGGCTGCGACGTGACGAACTGCGCGGCCGTGAAACCCCTGACGTAACTCGGCCCGAACTGAAGCGACACTGCGGCGCTCGGCCGCACGTTGATCACCGGGCTCATCGTGAGGGACCAGGTTCCGCCGGCATCGTGGAAGTACTGGGCATTCAGCGTACCGTTCACTGCCTGGCGCGTGTCCGAGGTGAGCGTCACTCCCGTGACCCACTGCGCCGGAGCCAACGCGGCCGGTCCGCCTCGGGTCAGCCGGTCGTCGACGCCCTGCTGTTGCTGGTACACGAAGAGATTAGCGCTCCAATAGTTGAGCAGCTGTCCGAAGATACTGAGGTCACGTCCCAGCTGGATTCGGTCGCCTCCGTAGTTCCAGGCGAAGGCGAGCGGGTCCGCGCCAACGGTCGCTTGCCGAAAGACCCGACCAGGCTTCGTCCAACGGTAGCCCAGGAAGAGGTCGCCCGCGGTCCGGTCGGTGCGGCGCTGAAAGCCTAGGTCGTTCACCTCGAACCCGGGCGTGCTGGTGCTGAGGGCAAAGGCCCAGTTCGTGTTGCCGCCCTCCTTGTTGATCGAGACGTCGGCGCCCAGCCCTGCGAGGGACGTGCGGCGGGGATCGTAACGGCGGCGCAGGTAAGGCGCGTCCGGTCGTTGGTAGTATCGCGTCGACTGCTCCTGCGTGAGTCGGAGCGCGAGCGTGTCGCCGGTGACATAGGATGCTCCGGCGGAGGCGTACAGGGCATAGGCGTTGTTGGCCCAACGGTGGTACAAGTCCGCGCTCCCGACATAGGCGCCGCTGCGCAGAGAGTCCAGCGAAGCGCTGTTCGTGCGGCGGGCGACCGCGCTGGCAAGTAGGCCGAACCCCGTGCGGCCCCCGACCTCGCGCCGCATCCGGCCGACGATGTAGTTCGTGCGCGGCTCTACATCCTCACGCCACGCAGCACCGCTCGAATAGAACCGGGCCTGCTCCCGTGCCGTCAGAGCGTCGAGCAGGCCCACCGACCAGCCGCTCGGCGTCTTGCCGGTGACCTTCGCGGCTCCGAGGATGGTGGTGTGCGTCGGGAGGTCGATGAACCCGTCCGTCGGCGCCTCGGGCTCGAGTGACGGGGCGCGGCCGATGCGGCGTGAGTAGAAGTATTGGGGCGTGTTGCCGAATTGGATGTAGGGACCGGTGCCGCCGAAGGTGAAGATGCTCGCGCCCTCCACGAAGAACGGGCGTCGCTCGTGTAGGAACTGCTCGACCGTCGTCAGATTGACGAACGCTGGGTCCGATTCCACCTGTCCGAAGTCGGGGTTCGCGGCGGCATCGAGCGTGAGGTTCGAGGTCAGCCCGTACTGCAGATCGAGCCCGCCGCCGCCGAAGTAACTGTGACCGTTGTCGAAAGGATCCCCAGGACGGGCGCGATCGTAGGTGCCCCGGGCGAGCGTGTACGGTAGCAGCTCGAGTCGCTTGGGCGCTGGGATGTCGCGCAACCCCACGAGATGCCCGAAGCGCGACGCGTACCCGGTCTCGGTCTTGGGCTTGAACGCCCACTGGCTGAATTGGTTCTTGCGGAACACCCATCGGAAGAAATTCACGCCCCACACCTGGTCGTGCGCGTGGGGAAACCGCAGCTGCGAGAACGGGATCCGCATCTCCACCACCCAGCCGAGCGAATCGACCGCGGTCGCGACGTCCCACACGGGGTCCCAGGAGCGATCTCCCAGAAAGAAGTCGTTGCTGCAGACATCATCCAGCTTCACGCCCGCGGGATTGACGGCGAACTCGAACGCGGTACGGTGGTCGTGGTAGCTGTCGACGTCGACGTAGAAGACGTCGCTTTGGGTCTCGTCGTCGCGGCGGCCGAGGCGCCGGGAGATCTTCAGGGGTTCGGCGTCGTACAGCCGTGCGCCGACGTAGAGCGCCGCATCGTCGTACACGACCATCACGGTCGTCGATTCGCTCGGAGACTTTCCTTCGTAGGGGTCCGTCTCGAGGAAGCCGCGCACGGGGTGCGCCTGGCGCCAAGCGGGGTCGTCGAGCCGGCCGTCGAGCGTGGGTGGGAGTTCGATTCGCACAGCGGTCATGGTCGGCGCGGGGCGCCCCCCGGCGTGGCTCAGCGAGAGGGAATCAGCGGAGGGGGACTGGGCCAGCAGCAGCGCGGCGACGACGAGCACGGGCGACGACCTCCCTGACGGTCGGGCGGTTCGTGATACCCCGTGAACCTAGCCATCTCCGACGTCGGGCCGTCAGGGTTTGGTCAGTAGCTCTTCGAACAGGGCCAGGGCCCGCGGGTCGCCCGATTGACCGAGCCAGAAGATCGCTTTGCGTCGCACCGCCCCGTCCGGGTGTGTGCGGGCGATGCGGATGAGGGCGGGGACGCCGGCGTCGTGCGGCTGCTGAGACAGGGCGAAGACCGCTTGCTCCTTCACGTCGCGCTCCACCCCGGTGTCGTCCACCAGATTGGCCAGGCCACGGGTCGCCGCATCTCCCGCCGCCTGGCCCAGCCAGAACACCGCCTGGCGGCGGGTGCGCCGGGGCACCCGCTCGTCGCGTGCGAGCCCGAGCAGCGCGGGCCACACGGTCACCGAGTCTGCGAGGGTGACGGGCAGGATCGCGTCCTCGCCCACGCGCCCTTGCGCACCCCTCGCGAGCTCGAGCAGGAACTGGGTCGCATCGTGAGCCGACACGGTCCCGAGGTCGGTCATCGTGCCGACGACCGGTGTCACCCAGCGCCCTCCCACGTAGGTGCGGACCGCGCGGACCTCGCCGTCCCGCACCGCCAGCGATACGCGCACCGGTCCGGGCTCGCAGTCGTACTCGACCTCGTCGTCCTCGGAGCTGCCGTCGAACAGGATCGTGTGCCGGCCGCACCGTCCCCCGTCGCAGCTGTGCGTGATGATGTTGCGGCCGTTGCCGCACAGGCCGGGGCGGGCGGCGAAGCTCAGGCGCACGATCCCGTCAGGCGTGGCGGCGACACGCGCGCCGATGCCCTGGGCGACAGCCGGGGCCGCCACGAGCGTCCACACGATCGCCAGGCGAACGCTCACTGATTGATGATCTCCAACAGGACCTGCGCCGCCCGCGGGTCGTGCGATTGCCCCAGCCAGAAGAGCGCCTTCTTGCGCAGGTCCTTGTTCTGTTCGGTCTTCGCGATCTGAATCAGCTTGTCGAGCGCGGCCGGCTCGTGACGTTGCGAGTACACGAAGATGAGCTGGTCCTTCATCTCCTCGTTGTGCATGCGGTCGTACAGGCCGACCAGCTCGTCCAGGTTCCCGCCGGTCTGGCCGGCCCAGAACAGCGCCTTCTTCCGCATCTCGACCGGCTCCGGCTCGCTCAAGGCGATATCCATGAGCCAGCGTGCGTTGTCCGCGCCGCCCATCTGTGACAACGAGAAGATCACCTTCTCCTTGAGATCCTCGCTCGTGACCTTCGCGTACAGGCTGCGGAGGAACGCCCCGTTCTCGGGAGAATGTTGCTGGCCCAGCCAGAAGATCGCCTTTTCCCGCATCTCGCCGGGCGCCCGCTCGTTGCCTGCGTAGTCGCGCAGGATCTGACCGGCGCGGGCGTTGTGGATCTGCGACAGCGCGAAGATCGCCTTCTCCTGGAGCTCGACGTCGGTGGCCGTACGGAGGATCGAGTCGAGGGCGCTCACCGCCCGGTTACTGCCCACCTGCGACAGCCAGAACACGGCCTGCTGGCGGACCTCGGGGTCGGGATCGTCGCGAGCGACGCCGAGCAGCACGTCCTCCGTCTCCGGGGTGCGCTTCTGCGATAGGATGAACACCGCCTTGCGGCGCAGCGCAGCCGAGCAGGCGTCGCGCCGCGCCAGGACCTTCTTGAGGATCGGCACGGCGTTCCCCTCGTCCATCTGGAGTAGACCGTTGAGCGCCGCGACGCGGACGTCGTCTTCGTCGTCCTCGTCCACCTGGCTGGGACACGGCTTGACCTTGACACTGTCACCCGGGCTCTGCTGCGCGTGAGCGATGATCCAGCGGTGCGCGTCCTCGTCGCCCTGCTTCGCGCGCGCCGTCTGAATCCGCGCGAGCAACGCGTCGCCGTCGCGGAGCGTGGCCGCCTTGGCGTAGCGCTGTTGCTGCCTCATGAGCAGGCTGCGTGCCTCGTCGAGGTTGTCGTTCTTGTACAGCGCGAACGCGGCCCAATAGAGCGCGTCGCCCGCGCGCGTCGTGTTGGGGTAGCGGCGCGCGAGCTCGCCGTACAAATCCGCGGCGCGCTGATAGTCGGCGCGGTTCAGCGCCTGGCGCGCGGCCCGCCACAGCGAGTCGGTCGGATCCTGCCCGTCATGCAGGATGTTCGCGCCGTCGACAGCGAGGGCGGCGAGGCCGTCCTGCGGGTTGAGCTGGCCGATTGCGCCGAAGGCGTCCAGGCGATCGAGGGTGGCAAGCGCGGCCCGCGCCCGCGCCACGATCGGGGCGACCTGCGGGATCACCACCGGCTGCTGAATCCCCAAGACGGCCGCCACCACGAGCTGTAGACCTGGCATCACAGCGCTCCTTGCGTGCGTGCGGAACCGGAGCCGGCCGGGCTCGTCGTGCGCAGCCGCAGCAACACGCTCCGTTGTTCCAGTCCCTGATTGATGAGCCGTACGTCCTCCCGATCGCCGCGTGGAGTCAGCTGGGCGACCTGGGCCAGCACCAGCTCGAGGTCTTCGAGCAGGCTCTTCAGTCGGACGTCTTGCGCGGCGGGCGAGTCGAGCATCAGTCGGGTCGTACACAGCAGGTCACGGGCCTGCGCCGAGAGCTGGGTCATGGGCGCGCCGGCGTGAGTCTCCGACCGGAAGCCCGTGAGCAGGGCCTCGGTGCGGGCGAGGTATTGGGCGGCCGCGAGCTGGTACACGAAGGTGGACGCGCGATCGCTCGGAGCGGGGACGCGAGACGCCTCGGGGGAGCCCGGAGCGCTCCAGCGCCCGATCGCGATGCCGAGTGCGAGGACCGCCGCGATCCCCACGCCCCAGCGCAGGACGGGCGACCTTGCGATCGTCCGCCGCCGGCCCGCGCGTGCCGCCGCGATGCGGGCCCACAGTTCGTCGCGCGGCGTGGCGGGCGGGCGGTGATAATCCTGCGCCGCCTGCCGCAATAGCTCGTCGAACCGATCATCGTTCATGAGGCCCACTCCCCCGCGAAGTCCGACAGTGCATCTCGCAGCTTGGCGCGCGCCCGGGACAGCTGCGCTTTCGACGTTCCCGATTCGATGCCGAGGGTGGCGCCGATCTCCTCGTGGGTGTACCCCTCGACGTCGTGCATCACGAACACGGTGCGATAACCATCGGCCAGGGCGTCGATCGCCTCGGCGAGCCGTCGCTTCAGGTCCGGCTCGGCCCGGCGCCCGGCGCCGGACAGCGTGGCGGCGTCGTCGAGGTCCGCTTCGCGAAGCCGCAGCCGCTTCACCTTGCGTAGCCCGTTCAGCGTCACCGACGTGGCGATCGCGTGCAGCCACGTCGAGAGCTTCGCCTCACCACGGAACCCGCGCAGCCGCTCGAACGCCCGCACGAACGTATCCTGGGTGAACTCCCGTGCGAGGTCGTCGTCGCCCGCGAGCCGGTACACGAGCCGGTAGATCCGGTCCACGTGCGCGTCGTACAGCGCGCGCTCCGCGGCGCCGTCCCCGGCGCAGATTCGGGCAATCAGCTCGCGTTCGTCCACCGGGCTCCGACGCGGGGGGCGGGGGCGGGGAGCGGCATCCGTTGACCCTCTGACACGGCGGGGGCCGGGAGGGTTGCGCGAGTGGGGGGAGGCTTCAGCCCTGGTGCAGCAGGTAGCGAATCCCCACGCCGACGACGAGCGCCAGCAGGAAGGAGGCGAGCGTGCCGACGAGGAAGTATTCGGCGAACTCGCGGTCCTCGAGCTGCTTGAAGCGGGCCAGGGACTTCGCGGCGATGATCCAGGCGACGGCGGTGTACTCGCCCAGCAGCACGAGGGTGAGGGTAAGAGCGCGCTCGAGGGAGCCGACGGCGCGGCCGCGCGCGACGTCGATCGCGCCGGCGGTGCGGTCCTCATCGCGCCGCATCTGCAGCGACGGCAGCTCGAGCACGCTGCGGATCAGGACGACGCCGCGGCCCGAAACGTACAGGTACCCGGTCGCGAGCAGGCCCAAGCGCCCCCACCACAGGCCGTCGGCGCTGGGCGTGGCGAGCCGGGCCAGGAACGTGCCGGCGACCAGCGCCGCGATCACGAGCAACGCCTCGACGACGAGCAGCGTACGGGCGCGGCGGCGGCCGTCCACCTGGCTGGGCCAGAGGGTGGCGGCGAGGGTGTAGGCGAGCAGCGGCACGACGTACAGCGGGTTCACGCGGCGTCGGTCTCGAGGAGTGACCGGAACATCTTATCCCCGGCGGCCACGAGAGGCCAGGCCATGCGGCGCGCCAGGTGGGAGACCGCGCTGCGGTCGATGTCGAGGCGGGCGGCGGCGGCGGCGGCGTCGCCCAGGCGCAACAGGGCCGCGGCCCGGCGCTGTCGCGGCGTCCAGCTCCAGTACAGGGCCGAGTAATAGCTGGCGAGCGGGTCGAGCGCCGCGGCGAAGCCACCGAAGGCGAGCACCTGGCGGTGGCGCTTCGCCCGGTCCATGGCCGCGCGGGCCTCGTGAAAGCAGGGGCCGTCCACCTCGGGGGCGGTCGGCGCGAGCGGCGTGGTGATGGGGCCCCGGCCACAGGCGACCACCCAGTCGACGGCGGGCAGGCGGGCCCGCACCGTGTGCGCGACGTCCCACAGCGGCTGGGAGGTGGCGAGCAGACACTGCAGCTCGTCCCCCAGCGTCACGGCGAAGCGGGCGGCGAGGCTCTTGGCGTAGCGCCGGTTCAGCTCCGGGAGGGCGGCGCGGAGGTCGGTCTGGAGCCGGGCGCGAGTCGCGGGTGCGAGCTCGCGCGAGGCGATGGCGTCGGCGATGAGGGCGACGTAGCTCTTTGACATATTACGTCATATTTCCTGTTAGTGACGTATTCCGTCATAAACTAACAATGTGACGTAAAATGTCAATCGAGCGGCGTCTGCCTCACCGCGTGCCGAACAGCCGGTCGCCCGCGTCCCCCAGCCCGGGGAGGATGTATCCCTGCTGGTTGAGCTGGCGGTCAAGCGCGGCGGCGAACACGGGGACGTCGGGGTGGGTCTCGAGCATGCGGCGCACGCCCTCTGGCGCCGCGACGAGGCAGAGGAACCGGATGCGCTGCGCGCCGGCGTGCTTGAGCGCGCTCACCGCGTCGACCGCCGAGCCGCCGGTCGCGAGCATCGGATCGAGCACGAAGAAATCGCGCGCCTCGCGTCCCTCGGGGATCTTGAAGTAGTAGTCGACGGGCTGCAGGGTGTCGTGCTCGCGGTAGATGCCGATGTGTCCGACGCGCGCCGACGGGATGAGTTGAGCGATCCCCTCCACCATGCCGAGCCCCGCGCGCAGGATCGGGACGAGGGCGAGTTTCTTTCCCGCCACGCGGGCGCCGCGCATGCGCTCGAGCGGCGTTTCCACCTCGACGGGCTCGAGCGGCAGATCCTTGGTCACCTCGTACGCCATGAGCATGGCCATCTCGTTCACCAGCTGCTTGAAGTCGCGGGTGGTGGTCGTCTTGTCCCTGAGGATCGAGAGCTTGTGCTGGATCAGCGGGTGATCGAGCACCGTGAGATTGGGGAACTCGGGGCGGGGCATGAAGGAGGAAGGTATCGCGCGGGGCGGCGAGCCGTCCAGCGCGCCGGGCGGCCGCTTGACAACCCCTACCAGCGACGAGCTATTCAACCCGTGCACGCTCGATCGCTCGCGGTGCCACTGCTGCTCCTTCTCCTGGGACCGGATCGACCGTCCGTCCGGGTGCGGATCAACAACAATCGCCGCGCGGCCGGCACCCTGCGCGGCGGTCTCCTGACCATTCGCCTCGAAGCGCGCCTGGGTACGTGGCAGCCGGACGGCGACGACGCCCCCGGGGCGCAAGTTCCTGCGTTCGCCGAGGCGGGCAAGGCGCCCCAGATCCCGGGCCCGCTCATTCGCGTGCCGGCGGGGACGGACGTCGCGCTCACGATCCATAACGCGGTGCCGGACTCGGTGCTCACGGTCCACGGCCTGCACGCCCGGCCGCGCACGACGCTTACCTCGGATACGCTCCAGGTCGCGCCCGGCGCAACTCGCGGGCTGCATTTTCGTCTGGACGAACCGGGCACGTACTACTACTGGGGGACCACGATGGGGCGGACGTTCCGCGCGCGCACGCGCGAGGACGCGCAGCTCTCCGGAGCTATCATCGTGGACGAGCCGGGACGGCGACCGCCACCGGATCGCGTGCTGGTCATCGGCGTGTGGGAGGACACGGCGGGCGGCGTCCAGCTCCCGCGGGAGCGCGAGCGGGAGCTGTTCGTCGTGAACGGGCGGTCGTGGCCCCACACCGAGCGGCTGTCCTATACCGTGGGCGATACCGTGCGCTGGCGGGTGCTCAACATCTCGGCGGACCTGCATCCGATGCATCTGCACGGGTTCTACTACCGGGTCGACAGCCGGGGCGACGGCACCGGCGACACCAGTTATACGGAAGCGGGTCGCGACTTCGTCGTCACGCAACGGATGACCCCCGGTCAGACGATGCGCCTGACCTGGATTCCGGAACGGCCCGGCAACTGGCTCTTTCACTGCCACATACCGCGGCACTTTGGTCCGCGCGGGCCGCTGGGCCTGCGGCGCCCGGCCCCGCCGGGTGCCGAGCGGACGCACGCCACGTCGAATCATGCGCTCGAAGGGATGAACGGCCTGATGGTGGGGGTGACGGTGACTGAGGGGAAACATGCCCTGCGCGACCTCGTGGTCGACGAGGCCCAGCGCCGCCATCTGCGTCTGTTGGTGCGGGAGAATGCCGGCGGGTCGGCGGCCGCTCCGTACTACGGGTTCGCCCTGCAGGAGGGCGGCCCGGAGCCGGCGGCCGATTCGGGCCATCGCGCCGGCCCCGCGATCGTGCTCACGCGTGGCCAGCCGGTGAGCATCATGGTGATGAACCGCCTGCCCGAAGCGACGGCCGTGCACTGGCACGGCATCGAGCTGGAGAGCTACTTCGACGGCGTGGCCGGCTTCAGCGGCAGCGCCGCGCGCCTGTCGCCCCTCATCGCCCCCGGCGACTCCTTCGAAGCGCGATTCACGCCGCCGCGCGCGGGCACGTTCATCTATCACACCCATGTGGACGAGCTGCGCCAGCAACCGGCGGGCTTGGCGGGCCCGCTCATCGTGCTCGAGCCCGACGTCCCGTACGATCCGGCGACGGACATGACGGTGTTGATCTCGTCGCCCTCGGACTCGATCGCCGAAACGCGGGCCGTCCTCTTGAACGGCAGCCTGGCGCCCGCGCCGCTGGACATGCGCGTGGGCGTTGCGCATCGCGTGCGCTTCATCAACATCACGAAGGCACGGCCGGGTTTGAGGGTCGAGCTGGTCGGGGCCGCCGGCGTCGTGGCGTGGCGTGTGATTGCGAAAGACGGCGCCGACCTTCCCGCGTCCCGGCGGGTGACGGGTCCGGCGCGCTTGCCGATCAGCATCGGCGAGACGGTGGACGTCGAGGTCACGCCGGCCGAGCCCGGGGAGCTGCGGCTCGAAGGGCGGGCGGCGGAAGGGTTCTTGCTGGGTGTGATGCCGGTGCGCATCCACCGGTAAGGGTGCGTCCGCTCTCTCCTAGGCTAGCCTGGGCCGTGAGCCCCACCACTGCCACGGTCCAACACGACTTGCTAAGTTGTCGTGCTGCAACCGGCCGGCCAGGTAGCTCAGTTGGTAGAGCAGCGGACTGAAAATCCGCGTGTCGGCAGTTCGATTCTGCCCCTGGCCATTGCTGACACGCTCGGCCTAGCAGCGGGAGGCGGGTTCCTATGGGATTGCACGTCAACGCCATCTGCCTCGTGGCCCTACCCCTCGCGCTCGCGGGCGCCGCTGCCCCGGCCGCCGCGCCGGGGGCTCGGTTGCCGCTGCACTACAAAGGGCTGGTGTCGTCGACGCCCCTCGGCGCCGCCTTCGTGATGCCCGGGGAGACGCTCGCGGTGGCCGTCCCGGTGGGCGTCGGCGAGGTACGCTTCGAAGCCACGGCCGGCTCCCTCACGGCGACCGCCGCCCACGCCTGGCGTTGGACCGCGCCGACGGCGCCGGGGATGTACCGGCTGCGCGCCGTCTCTGCCGATCTCCGCGATACCGTGACGCTGCACGCCTTCGTCATGGTGCCCGCGGCCGCCGTCCGCGATGGCTACTTGAACGGCTACCACATCGGACGCTACCCCGCTGCGCCGTTGCACGGCTTGGCCGCCTACCGCCCCCCGCGCGGCTTCGTCGAGGTGACGCCCGAGAACGAGAACGTGTACCTGACGCCCCACCTGCAGCTCGGGCAGTTCGTGACGAAGCAGGGCGGTAGCTTCCCCAAGTACGTCGTGCTGGACGAGCGGCTGCTGGTGAAGCTCGAGGATCTGCTGGACCAGGTGCATCGGGCCGGGTACGACGTGCGGCGCTTCCGCATCATGAGCGGCTACCGCACCCCGTACTACAATCACGCCATCGGCAACGTGGCCTATAGCCGCCACATCTACGGCGCCGCGGCGGACATCCTGGTCGACGACATGAATCGTGACGGGCGCATCGACGGGCAGGACGCCGCCGTGCTCGCCGCGGTGGTAGAACATCGGGTCGAAGACCCAGCGCACCGCGCGTCGCTCGGCGGCATCGGCGCGTACCCGCGCACGGCGACCCACGGCCCGTTCGTGCACGTCGACGTGCGCGGGTTCCGGGCGCGCTGGTAGCGCCGGGGCGCTATCCCGCTCAGCTCTTCACGATGTCCCCGCTCGTCACGGCCCCTGAGCGGCGGAACCCCTCCGACGGTATGAAGATGTCGAAGTAGTCCGCGCCACTCCCCGCCGGCCCGTTGTCGCAAACCGACAGGGTGTAGCTCACGAGCCCACCGGTGTCCTCCCGGCCCACACCGTCGATTTCGACGCCGCGGCTCGGGTCGCTGCACACGCTCGAGCTCGACCGGAAGGCGGTGAACGAGGTCGCGGGGTCCGACGCCGGATCGGTGGTGAGCGTTGCAGGCACGCCACCCGGGTGCAGGTCGCCGTAGTCGGTGCCGGTGAACCTGCCAGTCAAGTCCGCGCGGATGTCGAAATCGAACGTCTGCACGTTGTTCCCCGGTGTGGGAGATCCCGTACCCACCTGACCCTGTCCGGTCACCCGCCCGGCCGAAACGGCCGCGCAGCTCACCGCGAACGTCGTCGACGTCGAGCCGTCCGCGGGCACCGTGACGGTCCGCGGGTTCGCCCCGCTCACCGTGCAGTTGGCCGCCACGCCGGACAAGGCGATCGTGTGGTCGCCCGCCGGACCCGTGAACGTGACGCTGCCGTTCGTCGCGATCGGCTGGCTCGCCGCGCCACCGTCCACCACGACCGTGTAGCCGTCCGGGTCGAGATTGGAGCCGGTGGTGCTCGTGGTCACCGTGAGGGTGCCATCGCCCCCGGCGGCTGCGCAACCGACCGCGAAGCTCGCCGACGCCGTCCCGCCCGTCGGTACCGTGACGGTCTGCGGGTTCGAGCCGCTCACCGTGCAGTTCGCCGCGAGACCTGAGAGGGCGACCGAATGACTGCCGGCGGAGAGCCCGGTGAAGGTGACGCTGCCGTTCGTGGCGATCGCCTGGCTCGCCCCGCCGTCCACGGTGACGGTATAGCCGTCAGGATCGAGGTTCGAGCCGGTGGTGCTGGTCGTCACGGTCAGGTTGCCGCTCTGGGCGACGCAGCTCACCGCGAACGAGGTGGACGCCGTCCCACCACTCGGTACGGTCACCGTCCGCGACGTGCCGCCGCTCACGCTGCAATTCCCCGCGACACCCGAGAGCACCACCGTGTGGCTGCTCGCCGACAGCCCGGAGAATGTCACGCTCCCGTTCGTGGCGATCGCCTGGCTCGCGCCACCGTCCACGGTGACGGTATAGCCGTCAGGATCGAGGTTCGAGCCGGTGGTGCTGGTCGTCACGGTCAGGTTGCCGCTCTGGGCGACGCAGCTCACCGCGAACGAGATCGACGCCGTCCCACCACTCGGTACGGTCACCGTCCGCGACGTGCCGCCGCTCACGCTGCAATTCCCCGCGACACCCGAGAGCACGACCGTGTGGTTGCCCGACGGTAGCCCGCTGAACGTCACGCTGCCGTTCGTGCCGATCGTCCGGCTCGTGTTCCCGTCCAGCGTGACGGTATAGCCGTCCGCGTCGACGTTCGACCCGCTGGTGGCCGTGGTCACGTTGAGATCCCCCGTTTGCGGTCCCGTCGGGGCGCAGCTCACGGAGAAGTCGACGTGAACGGTCCCGCCCAACGGCACGAGGGCGGTACGGGTCGTTCCCCCGCTGACCGTGCAGTTCCCCGCCACGCCGCCGATCGTGACGACGTGCGGCCCGGCGAGTAGGCCGCTGAACGTGACGCTGCCGTCGGTCCCGGCCGCCTTGGTCTGGAGCAAGTCGACCGTGATCGTGTAACCGTCGGGGTCGAGGCTCGACCCCGTGGTCGCTGTCGTCACGGTGAGATCGCCCGTGAGGCCGCCCAACAGAGCGGACGGCTTCTGATCCGGAGCCGCCGCATCGCGGCACCCCGCGGCCGCGAGCAGCGCCAGCGACAGGCTCGCTATCACATTGACCGGTGTGCGTCGCATCACTCCCTCCTGGTTGCAGCGGGGGAGGTGCAACCGCGGTGCCAGCGTCGGCCGCCGGGGCCGTGGCGCTGCTAACTACGGAAGGTGCCTGTGGTGCGAGCGCGCAGCGGTGCCTGAACGCCCCAGGCTCGGGCGTGTCGGCAACATGGGGCGCCACAATGAGTCTCTACCCTCGTGTGACTGACATCACCCCCCCGCAGGTCAACGGCCCGGGCCCGGATGGATCTCCCGGGGCCGGCTGTGGGTACCCGGACCCGAGCATCATCAGGAGGTCCGATGAAACGAACGTTCGGCTCGCTTGCGCCGGCGCTGATCGCGCTCGGGGCGCTGACCGCTCCGGTCGCGGCGCAGCGGTCGCACATCGGCGTGCATGTGGGCTACGACTTCGACCGCGACAACACGGTACTTGGCGGGCAGCTCTCGCTGCCGGTCAATCGCTTCGTTGAGCTGTACCCGTCTGTCGACGCGTACCTCGTCGACGTGGGGTCTCTCGTCGGGTTCAACGGCGACCTCAAGCTCCGGCTCAACCCCGGAGCTCCCTTGCAGCTATACGTGGGCGGTGGAGTCAACGTGCTCCGCGCCAACGCCGGCGGCGTCGGAGCGACCGACACGGGTTGGGATCTTCTCGGTGGGCTCGAGTCGCGTCTCGGATCCACACATCCGTACGTGGAAGCCCGGACGCTGCACCACGACCGGTCCACGTTGCAGCTCGCCGCCGGACTCAACATCACGCTGTTCTGACTGGCTCCGACCCCGACTCGGGCGTCAGGCTTCCATCTGAACCAGCACCTTCAGTACCCCCGGCCGGACCGCGTGGTCGAACGCGGCGATCACCTGGGCGAGGGGGTAGCGGGCGTGGATCAACGGCTCAACGGCGACGCGGGCCTCCGCGAGCAGCCGCAGCGCCGGCGCGAACGGTCCGCAGCGCGACCCTACGAGCGTCAGCTCGTTCACCACGAGGGCCGATGCGTCGAGTGTGAGCGCGCCCGCGTAGGTGCTCTTCAACACGAGCGTGCCGCGCGGCCGCACGGCGCGTTGCGCCACCGCGAAGCCCTCCGGATTCCCCGTGCACTCGACGGCGACGTCGAACGCCGCGCGCCCGACGCCGTCGGGTGGTCCCGTCGCGATGCCGCGGGCGGCGAGCAGCGCGAGTTTCTCATCGTGCCGTCCCACGGCGGTCAGTGTGCAACCGGTGAGGGCGAGCGTCTGGGCCACGAGCTGACCGAGCTTGCCGTCGCCGACCACGAGCACGCGCTGCCCCGCGCCGATCGCGACCTGCTCCTGGATCTCGAGGGCGGCGGCGAGGGGCTCGGTGAAGACGGCGGCGTCGGTCGCGACGTTCTCGGGAACCGGGTGTAGGTTCTCGATCGGGAGGGTGAGGTAATCGGCGAAGGCGCCGTGCCGGTTCACGATGCCGAGGACGGTGCGGCGCTCGCAGTGGGTGCGACGCCCCCCGGTGCAGGCGGGGCACGTGCCGCACACGGCGTTGATCTCCCCCACCGTTCGTCTGCCGACGAGCGCGGCAGGTCCCCGTTCCACCACGCCCACGAACTCGTGGCCCGGGACGCCGGTGAACGGGTAGTAGCCCCGGGTGAGCTCGATGTCGGTGTTGCAGATCCCGGCGCGGATCACCCGCACCAGGGCCTCACCGGCCGGGGGACTGGGGATCGGAACGTCGTCCCGCAGCCGCAGGCGGTGGTTCTCCAGCCACAAGGCGTGCACGGTGCTTAATATGGAGGGTCACGTGCGTCGTGACGCGGAGACGCCGCGGCGGGTCTAGCAGCAGCCCGCGCCGCATCCCGCGGTCGCGCCGTGCCCCTCCCGAGGAGACTCCGGTCGGTGTGGTGGTTCATCCCGCTGCTCGTCGCAGACACGGCCGCCGGGCCGCACGTCTTCAAGGTCGCGGTGGCGCCCGCCGAGTCGCTCGCGGTGGAGTCGGCCGGACGGGGCGAGCCGGTGGTGCTGGTCCCAGGCCTTTTCGGCTCCGTGTACGGTTTTCGCAAGCTCGTCCCGATGCTCACGGCGGCGGGCTACCGCACGATCGTCATCGAGCCGCTCGGCATCGGCTCCTCCGACCGGCCCGAGAAGGCGAACTACTCGCTCACGGCGCAGGCCGGCCGCATCGCCGCCGTACTCGACTCGCTGCACGTCCGCGATGCGCTGCTGATCGCGCACTCGATCGGCGGCTCCGAAGCGTTCCGGCTCGCCTACCGGCGCCCGGATCTGGTGAGCGGACTGGTGTCGATCGAGGGCGGGCCCACGGAGACGGCGGTGACGCCCGCGTTCCGCCGGGCTCTGCGGTTCGCGCCGTGGATCAAGCTGTTCGGCGGGATCAAGCTGATCCGGCGCAAGATCCACGGCCTGCTCATCGACTCCTCAGGCGATTCGAGCTGGGTCACCGACGCCGTCGTCGCCGGTTACACGGCGGGGGCGGCGCATAACCTCGATGCCACTCTCAAGGCGTACCTCGCCATGGCGAACTCCCGCGAGCCCGACAAGCTCGCGCCCCACCTGACTGCGGTACGCTGTCCGGTGCGGCTGATCGTCGGGGGGGCCCGCCACGACGGGGACGTCGGCGCGGCGGAGGTTGCGCTGCTGGGACGCGCCCTGCCCGTGTTCGCGCTCGACTCGGTACCGGGGGCCGGGCACTTCATCTATGAGGAGCAGCCCGAGGCGGTCCTCGCCGCGGTGGCGCGAGTCGAGGCCAGCGTGACTGCGAGGCACGCCGCCGGGTCACAATGACGGAATC